>JALVEU010000001.1 GCA_027030565.1 Gammaproteobacteria bacterium
CCTACCAGCACTGCATCGAGTCCATCGGCCTGGACCAGGGGGAGATCTACAACCGTTACCGCGTCGTGCCGGAGATCCACCAGAAGATCCGCATCAGCAACCGGCGCCTGGACAGCGTGCTGCGCCCGGACCTGGACCTGCACGACCGCGACACGCTGGAGCAGTTCTTGATGTCGTACATCTTCTTCGCCGGCGTGTTCGAGGGCTGCTGGTTCTACAACGGCTTCTCGCCCATCTTCGCCCTGCAGCGCCGCGGCCTCATGCGCGGCACCGCCGAGCAACTGCAATACATCATGCGCGACGAGGTGCTGCACGCCTCCTTCGGCCTGCGCGTGGCGCGCCAGCTCATGGAGGAAGAGAACATCACACCCGACCCCAAGGCCATGCGCGAGATGTGGGACGAGGCCGAGGCGGCCGAGAATGCCTATGCCCGCTACATCCTGCGCGACCCGATCCTGGGCTATTCCGCGGATTCACATATGGAGCAGTTCCGCTTCATCGCCAACCGCCGCGCCCGCAAGCTGCACCTGGAAGAGCCCTTCCCGGGCGCCGAGAACGCCCTGCCCTGGCTCGACGAGCAGGCCAACATCCGCAAGGAGAAGAACTTCTTCGAGACGCGGGTGACGGAGTATCAGACGGGGGGCGGGCTGGTCTGGGACTGAGCCGTGACGCCGGATGCGCTACGTTGATCCGGTCTACGGGCCGCTTGTAGGCCCGGTAAGCGGAGCGCACCGGGCAAATTCGGTCCAGCCTCGCTTGCCGGATGCGCTACGCTTATCCGGCCTACGGTGTTGAGGGTAATACTGCTCCCGGACAAGGAAACGGTCCACAATGCCTTTTTTGATCGAGGATTCAAACCATGAAAGTGAAGTATTTCCCGGATACCGACACCTTGTATATCGAGTTCAGGGATACCGAGATCGTTGAATCCAGGGATTTGGATGAAAATACGATTCTCGATCTCGACGCCAAAGGCAACATTTGCGCCATTACATTCGAGCATGCCAGCAAACGAACGGATGTGAATCATGTAGTACTGGAGGGCATTGCTGCATAGCGGCAGCGCCGGATGCGCTGCGCTGATCCGGCCTACATAACTTGCCCAGCATCAGGCAGGATAGAATGGTGGCGCGTTACCACGGCCGCAGGCGCGGCGCCCCGCGTGGGCGGCCGGCGCGGTTTTGAGCCCACACCCGTCCTTCTGGAGAAGCGGCCTTCGTTCGGATACCGGCCTCCTATGCCCCTGGACGTCACCCCGTTGCTGCTGAACAGCCTCTACTGGATCACGCTCGTGGCGGTGGTGGTCTCGTCGGCTTCGGGCGTACTGCAGGCCGGGTTCAAGCAGTTCGATCTGTTCGGCGTCATCGTCATCGGCATCGCCACGGGGCTCGGCGGCGGGTCGTTGCGGGACATGCTGCTGGACCGGGACGTGTTCTGGATCCGGGATCAGACGTTCTTCATCGCCTCGGTCGGCAGCGCCATCGGGATGTTTCTGGCCGCGCGGGCGATTCGCATCCCGCACCGGGCGTTCCTGGTGGCCGATGCCGCCGGACTGGCGACCTTCGGGGTCGCGGGCACCCTGGCCTCGCTCATGGTGGGTGCGCCGCCCCTGGTGGCGAGCTTCATGGGCGTGGTGACGGGCACCATGGGCGGGGTGTTTCGCGACGTGCTGTGCAACGAGCAGCCGGTGGTCTTCTCGAGCCCGCTCTATGCGACGGTGTCCTGGGCGGGGTCTCTGGCCTTCATCGGGCTGCTAGAGCTCCATGTGGACGTCGCGGTCTCCGCCACCGCGGCCGGCTCGGCCATCTTCCTCTCCCGCCTCGTCGCGCTGCGGTATAACATCAGCCTGCCCCGCTTCCGCTTCCGATCACAGGAAGCCGCCGGCCCACAGCCAGGAGACCCGACCGACGATGGGTGAAACCCTGCCCCGTGCGACCTCCGCAGGGCGCGTGCACCGGACCGCCTCCGGACGGGTGCGGATCGTGCTCCCTTTCGCGCTCGCCACTTGGGTGCTGGTCGCTGCCCTGCCCACCCCGGCGGCAGACCCGGAGGACGTGGATTCGCGGCAATGGGTGAAGCTGCCGGCGCCGATGCAGGCACACATGCTCGCCAACATGCGGGACCACCTGGTCGCACTCAACGACATCCTGGGCGCCATGGCACGCGGCGAGCTGGACGCGGCGGCCGAGATCGCCGAATCGCGCCTGGGCATGAGCGCACTGGAGGCCCACGGCGCCCGCCACATGGCGCCGTTCATGCCCGAGGGCATGCGCCGGGCCGGCACGGCGATGCACAAGGCGGCGAGCCGTTTTGCGAGGAAGGCGCAGGAGGGCGATCCCCTGCCCGCCTACCGGGCCTTGGCCGAGGTGACGTCGGCCTGCGTGGCCTGCCACGCGGGGTACCGCATCCGCTGATGGTCCGGCGGCGCGCACCCCACGCGCGGAAGACGGCCCGCAGCCGCTCAGGGCAGTAGCGCCAGATAGTAGCTGAGCACCGAGGTCTCGGCCACGACCTTCCAGGTGTTCGTGACCGGGGAATAACGTATGCGAAAGTAGCGGACCGCCGGCTTGCCAGGTGGCGCACCCTGGGGATAGCGCAACTTCACACGCACTACGAAATCCCCGTTCCAGCCGTGCCGGTCCACCGAGACGATCTCGAACGGGATTTCCGGTGCGGGGTGGTCCTCCTCACTGACCGGGCGCCCGCTCCACTGCCCGGAAAGCACGTCGATGGTCTTGCCGACACTGACGCGATGCGGCTCGTAGCGCAGCCAATGTTCGATACGCTCGATGCCCTGGCGCTCCAGGGCACGGCCGCTGAATACGAACTGCAGGGCCAGAACGGCCACGGCGAGCACGGCCGCAGCGCCGGCCGCCAGGCCCTTGAGATTCCACTCCCGGCGCATCCCCCTTTCGTCCTCCGGATGGTCTTGCATGCCCGCTTTGGCGTACACCTGCGATACCGTAGCACCGGCCACGAGCGACCGGAAACCCGGCGCCCGACCAGGGAGCGCGAATACCCGAACCACCGTAACGGCCCCAACGGGCCGACGGGCTGTGCCGGCCCTGGCTTCTTCGCCCGGACCGCGTGGACTATGCTCTCTCTCGCCCGTAAGTCGCCCCTGGAAGGATATGGCCTTGAAGGAAACACCCGCCCGTCTCGTCCACGTGTTCGTCTTGGATGCCATCGGCGCCACGCTGCTCGGCCTGGGATTGGTCGGGCGGTTTGTCTACTCGGGTCTGTTCCCCGCCGCTGCATGGCTCCCCGATGCCCTGATCGTCCTTGGGCTCGTGCTCACCGTCGTGGCCACCGGGCTACTCGTGCGGCGCGTGGCCGCCATGCGGCCCGAGCGGACGTGAGCCGCAGGCGTCGCGCGCAGCCAGCCATGGCACTACCACGGATGTGCCATCCGCTCCGCAGGAGCGTTGCACCCACAGGCGAGGCAACCCTGGCCGCAATCCCTTGCACCGGCCCCACAAAAAGTCCAAACTCCGCGTGGACGTGGGATCGAGCCGCAAGGCGGCTCCCCCCGGAATAACCACAACAACAAACAATAACCAGGGCGCACTACCCGCCCCCTCAGGAGAATGGGCCGCCGTCGGGCGGCCTTTTTGTGTCCAGGGCACCACCGCTGGTCGGCGGGAGAAGGGATCACGACCGGGGCGATTTGACTTTCCCCAGGTGCACGACTAAGAACAGGCATATGGGTGGGCTGCCACAGACGCTCGAGGTCACCGGTGTTCCGCGCCACGTCGGCAGCTGGAGCGTCGCCGGAATCCCCGGATTCGTTCCAGCCGTGCTCGGGCGCTGGCAACGGGAGCACGGCAGCCTTCCCCAGCGCTTTTCCCTGGTCATGTGCCCCCAGGTGGAGGTCAATGCACGCGGTGGCCTCCCCCGAGAAGTCACCGAGCTCACCGACCCTCGTCTGCGCTGCCGCCACTTCACCGGCTGCCACCGTCCGTACCTGGTGATCCTGTTCACGGGGCCGGACGCCGAGGTCCAATGCAGCCGTATCCTGCCGATGCTCGCCTGGTGCGAGGCCTATCGGGTCTGCATCGAGCGCGACGCGATTCGCATGGACTTCGCCGGTGCCACCGAGGACGCCGACGAGCCGGCCACGCCCACCGGCCGGACCCCACGCGCACTCAAGGACCTGCTGGCTTCCGGCGAGCTGGTCCGCATCCTGGCCTGAACCGCCGCCGATGCAGGGCGGCCGGGCATCGGGATCCCCTTCCGGTCGCGCTGCGGCCGACTCCTGCACGCCGCCGCCCGTCGTCATCCCACCGAAAGAGGTACCCCATGTTCGAAGCCGTCAAACTGGGCCGCCGCATCTCCAAGGAGACCTTCAAGAAGGAAGAGCCGGAGCTGCGCACACGCCTGTTGGCCGCGCAGCGTGCACTGCGTGAGGCGCGCATCCCCGTGGTCGTGATCGTGGCCGGCGTGGAGGCCGCCGGCAAGGGCGCGGTGGTCAACCGCCTCAACGAGTGGCTGGACGCCCGGGGCGTCCAGACCTTCGCCTTCTGGGACGCCACCGACGAGGAACGCCAGCGCCCGCGCTACTGGCGATTCTGGCGCACCCTGCCGCCCCGCGGGCAGATCTCCAACCTGTTCGGAGGCTGGTACCTGGGCCCCATCGAGCGGCGCTTCCACGACCGCTGCAACGACGCCGAGATCGACGCCGAGCTCAACCGCATCGTGGACTTCGAGCGCATGCTCGCCCACGACGGCATGCTGTTCGTCAAGTTCTGGTACCACCTCCCCAAGAAGGTGCAGAAGCGGCGCCTCAAGGAGCTGGCCCGCGACGACCGCAGTCGCTGGAAGATGCTGCCCGACAAGTCCAAGTTCTCCGAACAATACCGCAAGTTCGAGCGGGTGGCTGAGCGCGTCATCCGGGTCACCGACCGGGGGGTCGCACCCTGGCACCTGATCGAGGCCACCGACCGGCGTTACCGGGACCTCACCACAGGGCGCACCCTGCTGGCCGCCCTGGAGGCCCGCCTGGCCCAGCCGGCACCGAGCCAGGAGGCCTTCGCACCGCCGACCGGGCCGGCCGAGTCCGTGGCGCCCGAGCCCGAGGCCCAGATCACCATCCTGGACCGCATCGACCTCTCCCAGCGCCTGGAACGCGACGTCTACAAGAGGCGCCTCAAGGCCCTGCAGGCGCGGGCCAACGAGCTCACCTGGGCCGCCTACAAGGCCAAGCGCTCCTGCGTGCTGGTCTTCGAGGGCGTGGACGCCGGGGGCAAGGGGGGCGCCATCCGGCGCATCACCAACGCCGTGGACGCACGCCTCTATCGGGCGATCCCCATCGCCGCACCCACCGAAGAGGAGCGCGCCTATCACTATCTGTGGCGGTTCTGGCGCAACATCCCACGCGCGGGCTACATGACCATCTACGACCGTTCCTGGTACGGGCGCGTCCTGGTGGAGCGGGTCGAGGGCTTCGCCACCCCCGAGGAATGGCAGCGCGCCTACGCGGAGATCAACGAGTTCGAGGCCCAGCTCGTGGAGCGCGGTATCGTGCTCCTGAAGTTCTGGCTTCAAGTGAGCCCCGAGGAGCAGCTGCGTCGTTTCAAGGAACGCGAACAGGTCCCCTACAAGCAGCACAAGATCACCGAAGAGGACTGGCGCAACCGCGAGCGCTGGGACGATTACAAGGTGGCCGCCAACGAGATGGTGGCCCGCACCAGCACCGAGCTGGCGCCCTGGACCCTGGTGGCCGGCGAGGACAAGCTCTTTGCGCGCATCCAGGTGCTGCAGACCTTCTGCGACACCCTGGAGCGAGCGCTCGAGGAAGGACCGCCCAAAGATGGCTACCTAGCCTGCGAGGGGGCCGACTGAACCACCCCCACGGGCACGTCCTCACGGGCGCAGCACCCCGCCGACCCAGGTGCCCCGATCCCCCGGACCACGGCGGCCCTGCGGCCCGCCCGGCTCCACCGACACGCCGTCGCGGTAGACCACACTGCGCCCTACCTGGGCGGACACGCGCGGGCCTGGGTCGAGCAGGCCCGTGAGATTGAGCGGGTCGGTCGCGGGCACCCGCAGCTCCCGGGCCGGGGCCTGCGGTGCCGCGCTCAGACGCCGGACCGCCTCGGGCAGCGCGAACTGCTCGCCCGAGAACCCTTCCACGAAGCGGCCGCCCAACACCTCCTCGCGGGCCTCCATGCGCCGCAGGGCGTAGAGCAGCCGTCCCCAGG
>JALVEU010000002.1 GCA_027030565.1 Gammaproteobacteria bacterium
GGAAGGCCTCGTCAAACTGGTACGCTATCTTCCGGATGGCACACAGCGCATCGTGCGCCTGTTGCGCCAGGGCGACGTGGCCGGGCTGGAGGCCACACTGGGCGGGACCTACCAGCACCATGCGGTGGTCCTGGACCCCGTGTTGGTGTGCCGGATCCCGGTCTCCACGATCCAGACGCTCAGTGCCAACACACCGCGGTTGCACCAGCAGCTGATGCGGCGCTGGCAACAGGCGGTGGACGAGGCCGACGCCTGGGTCACGGAACTCTCCACCGGTCCGGCCCGCCAGCGGGTGGCGCACCTGCTGCTGAAGCTGGCCGAGTATTCCGACCCGGAATCGCTGTTCATCCCCTCCCGGGAAGACGTGGGCGCCATGCTCGGCATCACCACGGAGACGGCCAGCCGCGTGATCGCCGACCTGCGCCGGCGCGGCGTGATCGAGCGGGCGGCGCCCGGTCGGTATCGATTGGACGTGGAGCGGCTGCAGGCCCTGGTCAGCCCGTGACGGCGGCCCGCCGTGCCCGGCCCAGGGCCATGAGCGGGAAGTAGTGCCGGTACAGGTTGTAGTTGATCATGAAACCGCGGGACAGCTCGCGCCCCTGCGCGAACGCGCCCGGCTCGGTCTGCGTGAGATCGACCCGCTCGCCCACGCCGTAGCCGGGAAATCCCGTACCCGTGTAGTACGGTTCCTCCCAGGTACCGCCGATCTGTGAGACAACGAGGAACCGTATCCCGGCCCGGATCGGCGCGGCGTAGCGGCGTGGTCCGGCCGCCAGCAGTGCCATCAGCGCCCAGGCGGTCTGCGAGGCGGTGCTGGGCCCGTGCCCACGCAGCTCCGGGTCCATGTAGGAGGCGCAGGTCTCTCCCCATCCGCCGTCCTCGTTCTGGTGGGCCGCCACCCAATCGGCGGCCTTGCGCACCCAGGCCGCCGACATATCCATGCCGAGGGCCTGCAGGGCCGGCAGCACGGCGGCCGTCCCGTAGAGGTGGTTCACCCCCCAGCGCCCGAACCAGCTACCGTCCGGCTCCTGCTCTCGGCGGATGAACTCCAGGGCCCGCTGCACGGCGGGGTGGTCGCGCCCCAGGCCGCGCACCGCCAGCCCCTCCAAGACGTGCGCGGTGACGTCGACGCTGGGTGGATCCAGGGTCTCGCCGAAGTCCGAGAACGGAATCCTGGTGAGGATCCTGCGGTCGTTGTCCTTGTCGAATGCGGCCCAACCGCCGTTGCGGCTCTGCATGGCGAGCACCCAGCGCGTGGCACGGTCCAGGGCCGCGTCGATGCGCGCGGGATCCCGGTAGCGGGCGCGCAGCCGGCCGAGGACGATCAACGCCACGGCGGTGTCGTCCACGTCCGGATAGTGGAGGTTGGCCCGCTCGAAGGCCCAGCCACCCGGTTCCACGTCCGGGAGCTTCACCGCCCAGTCGCCGCGGAAGCGCACCTCGTGGTCCAGGATCCAGTCCACGGCACGCGTCACCGCCGCCGGATCACGGTCCAGGAGGCCGGCGTCGTCCAGGGCGAGCAGACCGAGCAGGGTGTCCCACACCGGTGACTCGCTGGCCTGGATGTACCGGGCACCGTCGCGTTCGTAGGACCAGTGGGCATCCAGTGCCTCCAGCCCCTTGCGCAGTACGGGGTGGGTCAGCGGATAACCCGCATCGTACAAGGCCATGAGACTGTAGATCCATGGCGGCTGGATCCCACCCCAGGCCCCATCGGCGTCCTGATGACGCACGATCCATTCGATCACCTGCACGACGCTGCGTCGCCGCCCGGGCGTCCACCCGCGCTCCTGTAATCCGTGGAGCAGCCGGTCGGCGCCCAGGAAGAAGCGCTCCCAGGACAAGGGACGGCCCTTCCTCGGCAGGCGGTAGTCGAACCGATCCCGTCCCTCGGGGAAGAGCTCGTCCAGGCGGCGTTCGGGCGGCAACGGCCGCACCGGGCGGGAGGCCGAGAGCAACGCGATGGGCATCATGGTGGCCCGCGCCCATTGCGCGAAGTGATAGATGTTGAACGGCATCCACAGGGGGAAGCGGATGATCTCCGGCGGGATGTTGGGGGTGTGTCGCCAGGGCCATTCGCCCAACAGGGCGAGCCAGTACCGCGTGAAGACCCGCGTGCGACCGAGCCCGCCGTGACCCAGGATCCATTCCCGCGCCCGCCGCATGGGGGCGGCCTCGGGCGGCATCCCCACCATGCGCAGGGCGGCATAACACTCCACCGTCGCGTTCATGTCCCCCGCGGGGGCTTCGTAGTAGGTCTCCCAGGCGCCGTCGGACCGCTGGCGCTCCAGGAGCCCTTTGACCAGGCCTTTCACATGGGGATAGGGATACCCCATGAAGTGGAAGGCCAAGAGCCATTCGGCCTCCATGGTGGCGTTGGATTCCAGCATCCCCACCCAGTAGCCTTCGGGGTGCTGCTGTTCCAGCAGCCAGTCGGCGGCCTCGCTCAAGCTCCGTTCCAGGCCCGACTCCACGACATCGGGGGCGGGCGGCTCACTTTCCATGGGTCGATGCATTTCGGCAGTTGGACAGTGTCCGGGGGATGGCCAGTATAGCCGCCGACCGGCCGGATGGCCTCGCTGAACCCTAGCGGCCGAGTACGGCCGGCGAGGGAGGCTACAATCCCCGTTGGCCGGCCCGGGCCGGCGTGTGAGCCCGGCGCCGGCGTACCCACTCTTTCACACGATGGTCCTGTCGGATGACGAATCCCATGGAGGCCCTCAAATGCATCGATGGACTCTGCTTGCGAGTGCTTTCGCGCTACTCGGTCTCACCAGCGTATCGGCCACCCCTTTCAATCCGGCGGAATTCGGCGGCCGGGACCAGGGATACCTCGTCCCAGGGGTGTATTTCACCAGCGCAGCCGACACCAGCGCCGTCGGACTCACGAACACCTGTAACGCACATCAGGTCCACTGGGTGTTCACGGACACGTCGGGAACGGTGCAGGGACGAGGCAGCTTCACGATCCTGCCCACCGAGACCCGCCCCTTCGTCCTTGCGCAGGCGCTGCCCGCCAGTGCGGTGGGCCGCTTCGGGACCCTGATGTTCGTTTCGGACACCGATGGGGACGGCAAGCTCACATCGGCCGACGAGCAATGCCTGGTGGTCGAAGCCTTCCATGCCGACCTCACCCGCAACGATGCGGTCTTCCTGCCCGTGTGGCCGTTCAACACATATGACTTCCCTGGCGGACCGGGCACGGGGATCAACGATCTCTCGATCATGGTCCCTGGCATGCTCTCGAGGCTGTCCAGTGGCATCGAGGATGAGCCGGGTGCCGATGTGAGAACCATCTATCTGCGTTATTCCATCGGCGGGGGCGACGCCACCCGCATGGTGGTGTGGTCTGCCGAGACCGTCACCCAGCCACTGCTCAGCCTGGTCTCCCAGTTCGACGGTTCCAAGGCGGAATTGGTCCCGATCACGCTGCCCGGAACGCAGCTGAGCGTCCTGGACGTGGGTACGCTCGGGTTCCCCAGCGGGCTCACCAACGGTCTGATCGCCATGGTGGCCCCCGATGACGGGGTCGGCGACTATGCGGACACGGCCGGTGACGGCAACGGGATCGCGGCATACACCGTGATCGAGTCTCCGAGCCTGGGCGCGGCCCAGACGATCCTGGCCACCTGGAGCCGGTGAGCAGCCCCCAAAAGCGGGATTCCCACGAAGCCGGCACAGCGCCATCGCAGGTGCGCCACGAGGTCCTCGTGGGCACCTGCGGCTTCGCCGGGGCCCGGGCCCGCGCGTTCGCGGACCTGGACCTGGTGGAGATCCAGCAGACCTTCTACGAGCCACCGCGGCGCCAAACGGCGGCACGGTGGCGGTCGGAGGCTCCGGATCGATTCCGGTTCACGATCAAGGCCTGGCAGCTCATCACGCACCGGGCCACCAGTCCCACCTATCGCCGCCTCAAGACCCCATTGACCGAGCCCCAGCGCGGTCAATGCGGAGACTTCCGCTGGAACGACACCACGCGCATGGCCTGGGAGCGGACGCTGGAGATCGCCGTGACACTGCGGGCCGAGGTCGTCGTGTTTCAGGCCCCTGCACGGTTCCAGCCCACGGCCGGGAATCTGGACCACATGGAGCGCTTCTTCACCGCGATCGATCGCCCCGGGGGATTGATCCTGGCCTTCGAACCGCGCGGAGAGGCATGGACCGACGCGGTCCTGGCTCCCGTACTGGAAAGGCTCGACCTCGTCCATGCCGTGGACCCCTTTCTGCGCAGACCGGTGGGTGAGGGCCTGCGGTACTTTCGCCTCCATGGCCTGCCCGCCTATCACTATCACTACCGCTACACCGACGCCGAACTGGACCGCCTCGCGGCCTGGTGCCGGAGACCTGGTCGTTACCGGGTGCTCTTCAACAACGACGCCATGGCGCAGGATGCGCGCCGCTTTCTGCAGCGGTGGCGCGCCTCGGCTCCCGGTTCCGCGACCCGCGCTTGACCCGAATCAAGCAGCCCGTACCGCGGTACTGCATACTGTAGACGAGTCGTTTCCTCTGGGTGGCGGCCCGCGTCGTCCAAGACCCATCTCCATGCAGTATCCGGAGCACTCTCCATGAAAACGCATATCCTGGCCGGGGCCGTTGCCCTGCTCGCCTGCGCCACCCTGTACGCCGCACCCGGCCCAGTCTGGGTGGGCGATGCCCGGTTCGGTGTCGGCGGCCAAGGGATCCTGGTCCCCGGCGTGTACTACCACGGGACAGGAGAGACCAGCGCCGTGGGGCTCACCAACCGCTGCCCCCCCGTGATCGACGTCTACTGGGCCTTCGCGGATTCGACCGACACCGTGCGCGACCGCGGGAAATTCACGCTCAAGCAGTATCAGACACGTCCGTTCGTACTCGCTCAGGAGCTGGGGACGGCCCTGGACGGCGTGGAAGGGGTCCTGGTCTTTGCAGCGGACTACACCGGCGACGGGGCCCTGCGCCGCGACGACGACACCTGCCTGCTGGCCGAGGCCTTCCATGTGAACCTGGCCACCCGGGACGCCGCCTATCTCCCCGTGTGGCCGTTCAATGCCACGGACATCGCGCCCCTGCCCCTGTTTCCCCCACCGCCGGCGGGCATTGGCGACCTGAACCATTTGGATCCATCGGCGCTCACCACCCTGCACAGCGGGGTGGTCGACCCACCCGGGAACCCGGGGAACGAGATCGTGGTCCGCTATGCCATCGGGGGTGGGGACAGCACCCGGTTGGTGATCTGGTCCGCTGAACCGATCTCGGGCAGCCATCCGGTTGTCGCCACCAACCACGACGGGGCCGTTGCGCCCAACGTGTGGCTGGACCTGTCCAACCCACGGCTCAACGTCGTGGATGTCTCGGCCCTGCGCGGTCTGCCGGCCTCGTTCACCAATGGCGTGCTGATCATCCGCACGCCCGGCGGCTACCTGGACACCGGGTTGGACGGCAATGGACTGGCCGTGTACAGCGTCATCCATTCCCCAGCCATCGGTGCAGCACAGACGATCCCCGGCACCGCCATGGTGCAATGAATTTCCGGAAACGGGTCGCCGCGTCCCGCCGGTGACCCAGCCGTCACGTCGTATCCGGAGTTGGAACCATGATCCGCAAAGCGACCCTCATCCCTCTCTGCCTCGGTACCCTGCTCGCTGGGATCGCCGCAGCCAACGGCCCCGTCGGGGACGCGGCGTTCGGTGTGGCCTCACAAGGCGTGCTGGTCCCTGGGGTCTATTTCAACGGCGCCCAGGAGACCAGCGCGGTGGGCCTGACCAATCTCTGCCCCCAGGAGGTGTCCGTCTACTGGGCCTTCGCCACCGAGAACGACGAGGTCACCGATCGGGGCTTTTTCCTTCTGGGCACGGCCGAGACCCGTCCCTTCGTACTGGCCCAGGAACTGGGCACCACTTCGCGAGGGAGGATCGGGGTCATCGCCTTCGCCTCGGACTCCACACGAGACGGAGAACTGCGCAAGGACGACGCCCCCTGCCTGGTCGCCGAGGCCTTCCACGCGGACCTGGCCGCCCAGGACGCCGCCTATCTCCCCGTCTGGCCGTTCAATGCCACGGACATCGCGCCC
>JALVEU010000003.1 GCA_027030565.1 Gammaproteobacteria bacterium
GAGCTGCACCACGGCACCGGCCGGGAGCACGTAGTGGGCCGGGATCTCGGTGCCGGCCAGCATCACGTCCTTGCCCTCCTCGTCGACGAGCTTCACGGCCGGGCGCAAGTCCTTACCCGCCGCGCCACGGCTCTTGGGATCCGTGACCACGGTGGAGGTCAGCCCTGTCACCTCGTCGGTCTGCTCGGTCACCGAGACACCATCGACGAAGTCTACGAAGCGCACGGTACCGGCCACCTCGGTGATGATGGGATGGGTGTGTGGATCCCAGGTGGCCACCACCTGCCCCGCCTCCACCTGGTCTCCGTCCTGCACGGTGATGACCGCCCCATAGGGAATCTTGTAACGCTCGCGCTCGCGCCCGTGGGGATCCACCAGCCGGATTTGGCCGGAACGCGACACCGCCACCTGGTTGCCGTCCTTTTGCTTCACCAGCTTGACGTTGTGGAGACGGATCACACCCGAGCTCTTGAGGGTGATGTTGCTGGCCGCGGCCGCCCGGCTCGCCGCACCCCCGATGTGGAAGGTGCGCATGGTGAGCTGGGTGCCCGGCTCGCCGATGGACTGGGCGGCGATGACACCCACCGCCTCGCCCCGGTTGACCAGATGCCCCCGGGCCAGGTCGCGCCCGTAGCACATGGAGCAGATGCCATAACGGGTCTCGCAGGTGATGGGTGTGCGCACCTTCACCTCGTCCACGCCGCTGGCCTCGAGCTGCTCGACGCGGGTCTCGGTGAGCAGGGTGCCCGCCGGCATCACCAGCTCGTCGGTGCCGGGCTTGTAGACGTCCTCGGCGGTCACCCGCCCGAGCACCCGCTCGCCCAGGGTCTCCACCACATCGCCGCCCTCGATGATGGACTTCATCACCAGCCCCTGGGAGGTGCCGCAGTCGTCCTCGGTGATCACCAGGTCCTGGGCCACGTCCACCAGGCGGCGGGTGAGATACCCGGAGTTGGCCGTCTTGAGCGCCGTGTCCGCCAGGCCCTTGCGCGCCCCATGGGTGGAGATGAAGTACTGCAGCACGTTCAGCCCTTCCCGGAAGTTGGCCGTGATGGGGGTCTCGATGATGGAGCCGTCGGGCTTGGCCATGAGGCCGCGCATCCCGGCCAGCTGCCGGATCTGCGCCGCCGAGCCGCGTGCGCCCGAGTCCGCCATCATGAAGATGGAGTTGAACGACTTCTGCCGCACCTCGTGGCCCTCGGCATCCCGCACCACCTCGGTGCCCAAGCGCTCCATCATCACCTTGGCCACCTCGTCGTTGGCGCGCGCCCAGATGTCCACCACCTTGTTGTAGCGCTCGCCCTTGGTCACCAGACCGGAGGCGTACTGCTGTTCGATCTCCTTGACCTGCTGCTCGGCCCGGGCCAGGATCTCGGCCTTCTCCGGCGGCACCACCATGTCGTCCACGCCGAAGGAGACCCCCGCCTTGCTGGCATAGCGAAAGCCCGTGAACATGAGCTGGTCGGCGAAGATCACTGTGGCCTTCAGCCCCACCGTGCGGTAGCAGGCATTGATCAACCGCGAGATGGCCTTCTTGTTGAGGTCCTGATTGATCAGGTCGAAGCCGAGGCCCGGGGGCAGGAGCTCGCTGAGCAGCGCCCGCCCCACCGTGGTCTCCACCAGGCGGGTCTGCTCGCGGAACCGGGGGCCTTCGGCCTCACCGTCCCCATCGACCAGCCGCTCGGTGATGCGCACCTTCACCTTCGCGTGCAGGTCCACCTGATGCGATTCATAGGCCCGGTGCACCTCGGCCACGTCGGCGAACACCATGCCCTCGCCACGGGCGCCGATGCGCTCGCGGGTCATGTAGTACAGCCCCAGCACGATGTCCTGTGAGGGCACGATGATGGGCTCGCCGTTGGCCGGGGACAGGATGTTGTTGGAGGACATCATGAGGGCCCGGGCCTCGAGCTGCGCCTCCAACGACAGCGGCACGTGCACGGCCATCTGGTCGCCGTCGAAGTCGGCGTTGAAGGCCGCGCACACCAGCGGATGCAGCTGGATGGCCTTGCCCTCGATGAGCACCGACTCGAAGGCCTGGATGCCGAGACGGTGCAGCGTGGGGGCGCGGTTGAGGAGCACCGGGTGCTCGCGGATCACCTCGTCCAGGATGTCCCAGACCTGGGGATCCTCCTTCTCCACCATCTTCTTGGAGGCCTTGATGGTGGTGGTGATGCCGCGGCGCTGCAGCTTGCTGAAGATGAACGGCTTGAACAGCTCCAGGGCCATCTTCTTGGGCAGGCCGCACTGGTGGAGCTTGAGCGTCGGACCCACCACGATCACCGAGCGGCCCGAGTAGTCCACGCGCTTGCCCAGCAGGTTCTGACGGAAGCGGCCCTGCTTGCCCTTGATCATGTCGGCCAGGGACTTGAGCGGGCGCTTGTTGGTGCCGGTGATGGCCCGACCGCGCCGGCCGTTGTCCAGCAGGGCGTCCACCGCCTCCTGCAGCATGCGCTTCTCGTTGCGCACGATGATGTCGGGCGCGTTGAGCTCCAGCAGCCGCTTCAAGCGGTTGTTGCGGTTGATGACCCGGCGGTACAGGTCGTTGAGATCGGAGGTGGCGAAGCGACCGCCGTCCAGTGGGACCAGCGGGCGCAGGTCCGGCGGCAGCACCGGCAGCACCGTGAGGATCATCCACTCGGGACGGTTGCCGGACTCCAGCAGTGACTCGATGAGCTTCAGCCGCTTGACCAGGCGCTTCAACTTGGTCTGCGAACCCGTGGAGGCCACCTCGGCGCGCAGTTTGGCCGCCTCGGTCTTCAGATCGATGGATTGCAGCAGTTCGCGCACCGCCTCGGCACCCATGCGCGCGTCGAACTCGTCGCCGTGCTCCTCGACGGCCGTGAGGTATTCCTCCTCGGTCAGGAGCTGGCCGCGCTCCAGCGTGGTCATGCCGGGCTCGATGACCACGTAGGCCTCGAAGTACAGGACCCGCTCGATGTCGCGCAGGGTCATGTCCAGCAGCAGGCCGATGCGCGAGGGCAGCGACTTCAAGAACCAGATGTGCGCCACGGGGCTGGCCAGCTCGATGTGGCCCATGCGCTCGCGGCGCACCTTGGCCTGGGTGACCTCCACGCCGCACTTCTCGCAGACCACACCGCGGTGCTTGAGCCGCTTGTACTTGCCGCACAGGCACTCGTAGTCCTTGACGGGGCCGAAGATCTTGGCGCAGAACAGACCGTCACGCTCCGGCTTGAAGGTCCGGTAGTTGATGGTCTCCGGCTTCTTCACCTCCCCGTACGACCACGACCGGATCATGTCCGGTGAAGCCAGCCCGATGCGGATCGCGTCGAAGTCCTCGATCTGCCCGCTTTGCTGCTTGAAAAGGTTCAGTAAATCTTTCATCGCTTCTCCTGCCGCCTCGCGTCTTTCCGAGCGGTTGCTTGGATCCGGCCGGCACCCGGCCTGAACCGGGTGCCGGGCAGATTCAGTCCTTCTCCTGTTCCAGCTCGATGTTGATGCCCAGGGACCGAATCTCCTTCATGAGCACGTTGAACGACTCGGGCATGCCGGCCTCCATCTGATGGTTGCCGTCGGCGATGTTCTTGTACATCTTGTTGCGCCCCGCCACGTCGTCCGACTTGACCGTGAGCATCTCTCGCAGCGTGTAGGCGGCCCCGTAGGCCTCCAGCGCCCACACCTCCATCTCACCGAAGCGCTGGCCGCCGAACTGCGCCTTGCCGCCGAGCGGCTGTTGAGTGACCAGACTGTAGGGTCCGGTGGAACGGGCGTGCATCTTGTCGTCGACCAGGTGATTGAGCTTGAGCATGTGCATGTAACCCACGGTCACCGGCCGATCGAAGGGTTCACCCGTGCGCCCGTCAAAGAGTGTCGTCTGGCCGC
Source organism: Gammaproteobacteria bacterium (assembly GCA_027030565.1). Classification (GTDB taxonomy): domain Bacteria; phylum Pseudomonadota; class Gammaproteobacteria; order JAJDOJ01; family JAJDOJ01; genus JALVEU01. The sequence continues at coordinate 3,844 of JALVEU010000003.1, forward strand.
TCTCCGGCAGACCCGCCAATCGCAGCATGGCCTTGATCTCCTCTTCCGAGGCGCCGTCGAACACGGGCGTGGCCATGGGCACGCCACCGCGCAGATGGCGGGCCAGCTCTGTGAGCTCCTCGTCGGTGAACTGATCCAGGTCGACACGTTCTGCGGCCCGGCCGGTGGCGTTGTAGACCTGCTCCAGGAAGGCGCGCAGCTCGGCCACCGGGCGCGCCTCGTCCAGCATGCGCCCGATCTTGAGCCCCAGTCCTTTGGCCGCCCAACCCAAATGGGTCTCCAGCACCTGCCCCACGTTCATCCGTGAGGGCACGCCCAACGGATTGAGCACGATGTCCACGGGCGTGCCGTCCTCCATGTAGGGCATGTCCTCCACCGGCACGATCATGGACACCACACCCTTGTTGCCGTGGCGTCCGGCCATCTTGTCCCCGGGCTGCATGCGCCGCTTCACTGCGAGGTACACCTTGACCATCTTCAGCACGCCCGGGGCGAGATCGTCGCCCTGTGTGATCTTGGCCCGCTGTTCCGTGAAGCGCTGCTCGAAGGCCTCGCGTTGGGACTCCAGCTGCCTGGCCATCTGCTCCAGCTGCGCATTGACCTCGTCGCTGCGCATGCGGATCTCGAACCACTGCTCGCGATCCAACTTGTCGAGATAGCTCTGGGTCACCTTGGCGCCCTGCTTGAGGCCCTGGGGCCCACCCTCGGCCACCTTGCCGATGAGCAGGCGCCGCAGGCGGTCGTAGATGTCGCCTTCATAGATCCGCAACTGGTCGTTGAGGTCCTTGCGCACCTGGGCGATGGCCTGCTCCTCGATCTCCAGCGCACGCTTGTCCTTCTCCACTCCATCACGGGTGAACACACGCACGTCGATGACCGTGCCCTCCATGCCCGACGGCACCCGCAACGAGGTGTCCTTCACGTCGGAGGCCTTCTCGCCGAAGATGGCCCGCAGGAGTTTCTCCTCCGGGGTGAGCTGGGTCTCCCCCTTGGGGGTCACCTTGCCCACCAGGATGTCCCCGGGCCGCACCTCGGCACCCACATAGACGATGCCGGATTCGTCGAGCTTGGCCAGCAGCGACTCGCTCACATTGGGGATATCGGCGGAGATCTCCTCGGCCCCGAGCTTGGTGTCTCGGGCGACGCAGGTGAGTTCTTCGATATGGATGGACGTGTAGCGGTCCTCCTGCACGACGCGCTCGGAGATGAGGATCGAATCCTCGAAGTTGTAGCCGTTCCACGGCATGAAGGCCACCAGCATGTTCTGGCCCAGGGCCAGCTCGCCCAGGTCGGTGGAGGCCCCGTCGGCCAGAGCGTCGCCCTTGCGGATCACGTCGCCGGGCCGCACCAGTGGACGCTGGTTGATGCACGTGTTCTGATTGGAACGCGTGTACTTGGTCAAGGTGTAGATGTCCACGCCCGGCTCGCCCGGCTCGGTCTCCTCGTCGTTGACCCGGACCACGATGCGGCTCGCATCCACGCGGTCCACCACCCCGCCCCGACGGGCGGACACGGCGGCTCCCGAGTGGAGGGCGACGGTTCGCTCCATGCCGGTACCCACCAGCGGCTTCTCGGCGCGCAACGAGGGCACCGCCTGACGCTGCATGTTGGAGCCCATGAGCGCGCGGTTGGCGTCGTCATGCTCCAGGAAGGGGATCAGGGAGGCCGCCACCGACACGATCTGTTTGGGCGAGACATCCATGTAGTCCACCTTGTCCGGCGTGGAGAGGGTGAACTCGTTCTGATAGCGGCACGAGACCAGTTCATCCGTCAGCCTGCCCGCTTCGTCCAGGCTCGCGTTGGCCTGGGCAATGACGTACTGGCTCTCCTCGATGGCCGAGAGATAGTCGATCTGGTCGGTGACGCGCCCGTCCACCACCTTGCGGTACGGGGTCTCGAGGAAGCCGTACCGGTTGGTGCGCGCGTACACCGCCAGGGAGTTGATCAACCCGATGTTGGGCCCCTCCGGCGTCTCGATGGGGCACACGCGCCCGTAATGCGTGGGATGCACGTCACGGACCTCGAATCCAGCTCGCTCGCGGGTGAGTCCGCCAGGACCCAGCGCCGAGATCCGGCGCTTGTGCGTGACCTCGGAGAGGGGATTGTTCTGGTCCATGAACTGGGACAGCTGGCTGGAACCGAAGAACTCCTTGACCGCCGCCGCCACGGGCTTGGCGTTG
>JALVEU010000004.1 GCA_027030565.1 Gammaproteobacteria bacterium
CAGAAAGCCCGTTCTTCCACCAACTGTACATCAGTGCCGTTCTCCTCGACGTTGCAACAAGCCCCCAGACCGGCGCGACCGGGCGTTCATTCATCGAGCATGCAGGGAGTGCCGCGCCGGCCTCAGCGCCTGACCAACAGGCCCACGATCCGCGTGCGCAGCTGCTCGACGGTCCGGTGAACCTGATAGAACTCGTAGACCTGCTGCTGCCGCTCCGGATCCAGCTTGCGAAACAGGGCATAGACACTGGGGGCGAGATCCTCCAGCACGGCCTCGAACGTCCTGCGCGAGAGCCCCGGCGGGAGGCTCACGCCCAGTGCCTTGAGCCCCGGCCCACTCTTGGTTCCCGGACCTGCATCCGACCCGATCAATCGGTCTTCACCAAGATCCGGACGCGAGGCCGGGTCCACGCGGGTCTCCGAGGCCTCGGTTTCAAGTGCGTCCAGGTAAGGGTCCCCAGCGATCGACGCCGTGGCAAACGGCGCGAACACCGCCACGCCCACAACGAGCGCGCGCAGCCCAGGCCATACACCAACTCTTGTTGTTCGATCCCTCACGCATCGTCCCTCCACGCCGTGTGCGGACCGCCAATCCGGCCAATCCTCCTGATCGGCGCCGGGAGCATAGCTCGAATCCATGCATACAAGGGGTGAAACCCCGCACAATCAGGCACTTGTCGTTTCGAGAATTGCCAACCGGGCCTCGTTCCCGGGCATCCGTGCCCGTCCGGACAGGCGAGATGCCCCGGGGCGCGCCCGATGGCCGGGCGTGAGTCCCTTTCCATTCCCTGCGTCCAGTGCCATGCTTCGTACATGGACCGTCAACAGGCCAAGCCGGCGTTTGGCTGGTCGTGGCGCATCGGCGTCGTGGCCGGCATTGCGGTCTATGTGCACGCCACCTTCGTGATCCTCATCCTCTGGATTGCGCTCAGCTATTGGCTGGCGACGCACAGCGTGTCGGCAATGCTGGAGGGCGTGGGATTCATCTTGGCGCTGTTCGGCTGCGTGGTGCTACACGAATATGGCCACGCACTCACAGCCCGACGCTTTGGCGTACGCACCCGCAGCATCACCCTGCTGCCCATCGGGGGTGTGGCTTCACTGGAGAAGATGCCCGACGATCCGCGCGAAGAGATCCTGGTGGCCCTGGCTGGCCCTGCCGTGAACGTGGTCATCGGGGTGGCGCTGTGGGTCGTGGTCCGCCTGTCCGGCGGCGCCGACAACCCGCAAGAGCTGGGACTGACCTCGGGCTCCTTCCTGGAGCGGCTCATGGTGCTCAACTTCGTGCTGGCCGGTTTCAACCTCATTCCGGCATTCCCCATGGACGGGGGGCGCGTGCTTCGCGCCTGGTTGTCCCTGCGCATGGATCCCGTCCAGGCCACACGCGCCGCGGCTGGCATCGGGCAGGCTCTGGCCCTGTTCTTCGGGCTGTTGGGCTTGTTCTACAATCCGTTCCTGCTGTTCATTGCCCTGTTCGTGTGGATCGGCGCCGCTGCCGAATCCGGAGCGACCGAGGTGCGGTCGGTCCTCGCGGGGGTCCGCGTCGCCCAGGCCATGCGCACCGAATTCCACACCCTCTCTCCCGACGAACCGCTGGCCCGTGCCGTGGAGCTCAGCCTGTCGAGTTCACAAAAGGATTTTCCCGTGCTTGACATTCGTGGCGGGGTGCTGGGCATCCTCACCTACACGGACCTGTTACGGGGCCTCAAGGAGCTGGGGGAGCAGGGTACGGTGGGCGAGGTCATGGAGACCGGGTTCGAGACCGTCCGCTCGGACGAGCCGCTCCAGTCGGCTTTCGACCGACTCCAGAGCTGTGGCTGCCGCGTGGTGCCGGTGCTCGATGCCAACGGCGCTCTCGTTGGACTGCTGGATCTGGACAATATCTCCGAGATCTTCCAGATCCGTAGCGCCTTGCACGCCCATCGCAGCCTGGGCACCGACCAACGCCTGATGTAGGCCGCCGCCCGGCCCCGGGAACCACCAAGCGGCGAAATGCTCGCCCGGAACCCGGTCGAGGTCCCCGGAGCCGCGACCCCTCAGGCGGCCATCGCAGTGCGCAGCTTGCGAATGGCCTGGTTTTCGATCTGCCGGATACGCTCCGCCGAGACGCCGTACTTCTCCGCCAGTTCGCTCAAGGTGCGTTTCTCTTCACCGAGCCACCGGCTCTCCAGGATGTCACGGCTGCGTGCGTCGAGCTGATCCATGGCTTCGTGCAGTTGCCGGTGGTGATGCTCGGACCAATCCGCCTCCTCCAGAGTGTGCTCCGGATCGGAGCCCTGGTCCTCCAGGTAGGCCGCCGGTGCCATGCGACGGCCTTCCTCTTCGTCGTCGGCTGGGTCGGCGTCGAAAGCCAGGTCCTGGCCGGCGAGGCGCAACTCCATCTCCAGCACGTCCTCAGGGCTGAGCCCCAGGTCGCGGGCCACTGTTTCGACCTCCTCCCGGTTCAGCCACCCGAGGCGCTTCTTGGCGCTGCGCAGGTTGAAGAACAGCTTGCGCTGCGCCTTGGTGGTCGCCACCTTGACGATGCGCCAGTTGCGCAGGATGAACTCGTGGATCTCGGCACGGATCCAGTGCACCGCGAACGAGACCAACCGCACCCCCATATCGGGATCGAAGCGCTTGACCGCCTTCATCAGTCCGATGTTTCCTTCCTGGATCAGGTCGGCCAGCGGCAATCCGTAACCCAGATACCCGCGCGCAACCTGCACCACGAAACGCAGATGATGCAGCACCAGCTTGCGTGCCGCCTCCAAGTCCTGCTCCTCACGCCAGCGCCTGGCCAGCGCCCGTTCCTCTTCGGCGGCCAATACCGGCAGGCTGTACACCGCACTGATGTATGCATCGAGGTCCCCCACAGGGACCGCAAAGGCTTGACTCCCCTGCACCAGAGCCTTGGACATCGTTGGTTACCTCCTTCTTCTCGGATTCCCCCCAGGCGGGGGTGCCTCGGCACCTAAACCTGAGTTTAGCACTCCAAACATGAGAGTGCTAAAGGCGTGGAAAGTTCCGGCATCGAGTGAAAGAGGCCCCCGAAGGGCTCAGGAGACGATGCGCGGTTTGAGGAGCAGCGACCGGGCCGTCATCTGAGGGGGCTGAGGGATGCCCATGAGCTGCAGGACGGTGGGGGCGATGTTGCTGATCCCGCCCCCGGTCATGAGTTGCCAGGGCTGTTCGTCGATCACCAGGCAGGGGACCGGATACAGGGTGTGTTGGGTGTGCGGCTCGCCAGTGACCGGATCGACCATCTCGTCACAGTTTCCATGATCGGCCGTCAACAGCACCGAGACGCCATGTTCCACGGCCGCGTCGAGCACCCGTCCCACCGCCTCGTCCAGGGCCTCCACGGCACGAATGATGGCCTCGCGCTTGGCCGTGTGACCCACCATGTCCCCGTTGGCGAAATTGACCACGATCCAGGCGTATTCCGGATTCTCCAGGGCCTGGACCACGTGGTCGGCCACCTCGTAGGCGCTCATCTCCGGCTTCTGGTCGTACGTGGCCACCCGAGGCGAAGGCACCATGATCCGGTCCTCCCCTTCGTAGGGCTGTTCGCGACCACCGTTGATGAAAAAAGTGACATGGGCGTATTTCTCCGTCTCGGCGCAGTGGAACTGGCGCAGCCCCGCCTCCGAGATGATTCGACCCAAGGTGGTACGGGGTACTTCGGGCCGGAACGCGATGGAACACGGGTAGTGGGCGTCGTATTCGGTCATGGTCACCACGCTCACCGGCAGGAAGTCCCCACGATCGAAGTGGTCGAAGTCGCGGGTGGCCAGCGCCTTGACCAGCTGCCGCGGACGATCGTTGCGGAAGTTGAAGAATACCACCACGTCCTCCGGCGTCATGGGCAGACAGGGCGGCAGCACGGTGGGCGGAATGAACTCGTCGCCCAGTCCCCGTTCGTAGGCGGCGTCGATGGCTTCCGTGGCGTTCTTGGCGTGCTCCCCCTCGCAGCGCACCACAGCCCGCCAGGCCTTTTCCGTACGATCCCAGCGTTTGTCCCGGTCCATGGCATAGTATCGGCCCATGACCGTGGCGATGGCCCCGCCCGCCTCGTACAGGGCCTCCTCCAGGAAGGGCAGGTAGTCCTTGGCCATGCGGGGTGGGGTATCACGCCCGTCGGTGATCATGTGCACCAGTGGCTTGACCCTGTGGCGCTTGCACAGCTCGATGAGGGCCAGCAGGTGGCGGATGTGGGAATGTACGCCGCCGTCGGAGACCAACCCGATCAGGTGCACCGGCCGTTTGGTGTCCTGGGCCTTGCGCATGGCGAACAGGAACGCCGGATTGTCGAAGAAACTGCCGTCCTCGATGGCCTCGTCGATGCGTACCAGGTCCTGGCGGATGATGCTCCCGCAGCCGATGGTGATGTGCCCCACTTCTGAATTGCCCATCTGCCCGGGCGGCAGACCCACCGCCCGACCCGAGGCCTCCAGGGTGGTGTGGGGATGGCTGGAGAAGTAGTGGTCGAGACGCGGTGTATCCGCCAGCACCACGGCATTGTTGGCCTTGCTCGGATTGCAGCCAAACCCGTCCAGGATGACCAGCAGGGCACGCCGGCGGATCTGCAACGGCTCTTCCGTGTCGCTCATGGGTCCCGTGATCGTCGTGTGAGTCGGGCGCGGATTCTACCAGCTTCCCGCTCAGTCGGGGTGTGAGGCCCCGGTGGGCCCGTGTTCTTCGCGTTCGGCGGCATCCAACTCTGCTTCCATCTCCTCGTCGGTGAGCGGCCGGTCCTCGGCGGCCTCCTCGGCCTCACGCTCTGCGCGCCGGCGCACGAGGATGCGCGAGAACAGGATCCCCGCCTCGAACAACAGCCACATGGGCACGGCCAGCAGGGTTTGGGAGATGATGTCCGGCGGGGTCAGCAGCATACCCACCACAAAGGCGCCCACCACCACGTACGGCCGTTTCCGGGCGAGATCCTCGGGCGTGGTCACCCCCATCATCACCAGCACCACGGTGACGATGGGCACTTCGAAGGCGGCGCCGAAGGCCAGGAACACCAGGATCACGAAGTCCAGGTATCGCGAGATGTCCGTCATCACGGTCACCCCCTCGGGCGCCGAGGCGGTGAAGAAGGCGAAGGCCAACGGGAAGACGACGAAGTACGCGAACGCCATTCCCAGGTAGAACAACAGGGTGCTGGAGATCAGGATGGGCGCCACGAGCCGCCGCTCGTGCCGGTAAAGCCCCGGGGCGATGAAGGCCCAGACCTGATACAGGATGAAGGGCATGGCGAGTACCACCGCCAACAGCAGGGCCAGCTTGAACGGGATCAGGAAAGGTGCCGCCACATCGATGGCGATCATGCTGCTGCCCTCGGGCAGATGCCGGGTCAAAGGTCCGGCCAGCATGGTGTAGATGCGGTTGGCGAACGGCGCCAGCGCCACGAAGATCACCAGTACGGCGAGTACCGCCCGCAGCAGGCGGTCGCGCAGCTCCACCAGGTGGGAGAGAAAACTCTCCTCCTTGCCCGTTTCAGGATCGCTCTGCGGACTTCGTGTCATCGGCGGGAGGCAGGGACTGCTGCGACGGGGTGGCCTCCGATTCCTGGTGTGCGCCCTGGGTCGAGGCGGTTTCCCGGGCGCTGCGCTCGATCTGCTCTTCGATGGCCTGAACCAGGCCATCGGTCTCGGCGAGTTCTTCGCGCACCTCGGCCTGGGTCTCCTCGAGCATACCGCGCAGCTGCTCGATCTCGCTCTGCTGCTTGTTCAGCATCTCACGCAGCTCCTCGGCACGCAGCTCACGCTCGATGTCCGAGCGCACGCTGGTGACGAACCGCCGGGCCCGCCCCACCCACAGTCCCGCCTTGCGCGCCACGCCGGGCAAACGCTCGGGGCCGATCACGATCAGTGCGACCACGAAGACGAGGACGAGCTCCCAGAACCCGAAGTCGAACATGATTCAGGCGGCCTTGGAAGCGAACAACGCTGCCGGACGACGCCGTGCCGGGCGCTGGCGTAGCAGCGCGGCGACCCTCAGGCCTTGGCCTTGGTGTCGGTCTTGCTCTCGGCACCGGCCTCCGCAGCCTGGTGCTCCACCTGCTTGGAGGGCGCGTCCTCCTGGGCCTCGTCGACCTCGGCCGACTTCATGGACTGTTTGAAGTTCTTGATCGCGGTGCCCAGATCGCCGCCCACGTTGCGCAGCTTCTTGGTACCGAACAAAAGGATGACGATCGCCAGAACGATCAACAACTGCCAGATGCTGATTCCACCAAGTCCCATGATGCTTCACTCCGGTATTCGGTTCGTGGCGAGGCGCGCAGCCTTCTCCTCCAGGCCGGAGAGGCCAAAACGCCCGTCCAGTACGGCCAGCACGTCCTCGGGGCCCATGCCTTGCTGCGCCAGCAGCACCATGCAGTGGAACCACAGATCCGCGGTCTCCTCAGCGATACGCCGCGGGTCGCCGTCCTTGGCGGCCATGACCAGTTCCGTGGCCTCCTCACCGATCTTCTTGAGGATGGCATCGAGCCCCTTGGCGTAGAGGCTGGCCACGTAGGAGCGTCCGGCATCGGCGCGCTTGCGCTGCTCCAGGACCTCGGCCAGCCGTTGCAGGATCTCGCCGTGTTCCATGCCGCGCCCCTTCTCACCTCGTGGGCGGGAATCCAGCCGTGCCGGTGCACCGACACGTCGAATCCCCTTGCAATTCCTCTATCGTATCGCAAACGGCATGCCAGGTCGCGGTCGGTGCCGGATCACAGGCGCACCGGGATGCCGGCTGCAGCCATGTGCCGTTTGGCCTCGGCGATGGTGTACTGGCCGAAGTGGAAGATGCTTGCCGCCAGCACTGCATCGGCCTTGCCCTCCGTGACCCCTTCGACGAGGTGGTCGAGCGTGCCCACGCCTCCCGAGGCGATGACCGGTATGCGCACCACCTCGCTGACCGTGCGCGTGAGTGCCAGGTCGAAGCCCGCCTTGGTCCCGTCGCGGTCCATGCTGGTGAGCAGGATCTCGCCGGCACCGAAGGCCTCCATCTTGTGCGCCCAGGCCACGGCGTCCAGTCCCGTGGGCTTGCGCCCCCCATGGGTATAGATCTCCCAGCGGGGTGGATCCTGACCCACCTGTTTCGCGTCGATGGCCACCACGATGCACTGGGAACCCACCTTGTCCGCCGCCTCCCGAACGAAATCGGGATTGAACACGGCCGCAGTATTGATGGCCACCTTGTCTGCGCCGGCGGTGAGCATGCGGCGGATGTCCTCCACTCTGCGGATGCCACCTCCCACCGTGAGGGGGATGAAGACCTCGGCGGCCACGTCCTCCACCACGTGCACCATGGTTTCGCGGTCGTCGGAGCTGGCGGTAATGTCCAGGAAGGTGATCTCGTCGGCCCCCTCTCGGTCGTAGCGCCGCGCGATCTCCACCGGGTCGCCGGCGTCGCGGATGTCTACGAAGCGCACGCCCTTGACCACGCGCCCGGCATCCACGTCCAGACAGGGGATGATCCGTTTGGCCAGCGTCATGCACCGCGCTCCGCGTACCGGTCGGCGAAGGCCTGGGCCTCGGCCAGGTCGAGGGTCCCCTCGTAGAGGGCACGGCCGACGATGGCAGCCTCGATACCCTCCTCCTCCACCGCGCACAGGGCCTCCACGTCGGCCATGGTGCTCACCCCGCCCGAGGCGATGACCGGCACACGGACCGCCTGGGCCAACCGCACGGTGGCTTCCACGTTGACCCCCTGCATCATGCCGTCGCGGCTGATGTCGGTATAGACGATGGCCGCGACCCCGTCGTCCTCGAATCGTCGGGCCAGGTCGACCACGTCGTGATGGGAGAGTTTGGACCAGCCCTCCGTGGCCACCTTGCCTCCACGGGCGTCCAGCCCGACGATGATGTGGCCGGGAAATTCCAGACACAGGTCGTTGACGAAATGCGGCGCCGACACTGCCTTGGTGCCGATGATCACGTACTGGACACCCGCATCCAAATAGGTCTGCACGGTATCCGCGTCCCGGATGCCACCGCCCACCTGGATGGGCAGGTCTGGATGACGCTCGGCGATGCGATGGATCACCTCCGCATTGACCGGTTCCCCGCGCTTGGCCCCGTCCAGGTCCACCAGGTGCAGGCGCCGAGCGCCGGCCTCCACCCAGCGCGAAGCCGTCTCCACCGGATCGTCGGAGAACACGGTAACGTCTTCCATGTCGCCCTGGCGCAGGCGCACGCAACGTCCATCCTTCAGATCGATAGCAGGGATCAGGAGCATGTCTCTAGCTCGTCGTGATGGGTTCCTCGATGTCGGGCCGACGCTCAGGGAACGGCGCCGTCCCAACGGGCAAAGTTCTCCAATAGGCGCAGGCCTGCCGCAGCACTCTTCTCGGGATGGCTCTGGATGGCGAAGACATTGTCGCGCCCCAGTGCCGAGCTGAACGCGATGCCGTAGTCCGTGACCCCGAGGCGCAGCGCCGCATCGGCCGGTTCCGCATAGTAACTGTGCACGAAATAGAAATGGCTGTCCTGGGGAATGCCGGCCCAAAGGGGATGCGTCCCGGTCTGGCGGATGGTGTTCCACCCCATATGCGGGATCTTGAAGTGGCGCCCCTCGGGCAGCCGGTCGAGCGCCGTGCCGAAATAACGCACCCTGCCCGGGAACACGCCCAGGCACGTGGTGCCCTGGTTCTCCTCGCTGGTCTCCAGCAGCACCTGCATGCCCATGCACACGCCCAGGAACGGCTTGTCCTGCACGGCTTCGAGGATCGCCTCGTCCAGGCCGGTCCGGCGCAGCGCACGCATACAGTCGGCCGCCGCCCCCTGCCCCGGAAACACCACGCGATCGGCCCCACGAACCACCTGGGGATCGGAGCTCACGCGCACCGCGGTCCCGGGCGGGGACACGTGCTCCAGGGCCTTGAGCACGGAACGCAGGTTGCCCATGCCGTAGTCGACGATCGCGATCGTTGCAGCCATGACCCCGTACCTACTCGGACCGCCGGATATGCCGCACGAGTTCCCCGGACCCTCAGACCAGGGTGCCCTTGGTGGACGGTGTCTGCCCCGTCATGCGCGGATCGTGTTCGACGGCCATGCGCACGGCGCGCCCGAACGCCTTGAACACCGTTTCGGCCACGTGGTGGGCGTTGCGACCCCGCAGGCAGTCGATGTGCAAGGTGACACGGGCGTGATTCACGAATCCCTGGAAGAACTCATGGATCAGATCCACGTCGAAGCCGCCGATCCGGGCACGCGGAAACGCCACGTGATATTCCATCCCAGGGCGCCCGGAGAAATCGACGACCACCCGCGACAGCGCTTCGTCCAGGGGTACGTAGGCATGACCGTAGCGCCGGATACCCCGCTTGTCCTCCAACGCCCGATGGAACGCCTGACCCAGCGTGATGCCGATGTCCTCCACCGTGTGATGATCGTCGATGTGCAGGTCGCCCTCGGCCCGAACGTCGAGATCCAGCAGCCCATGGCGCGCCACCTGGTCGAGCATGTGTTCCAGGAACGGCACGCCGGTGTCCAGTCGTGCGGTCCCTGTGCCGTCCAGGTCCAGACGCACGACGATCCGTGTCTCCAGGGTGTCGCGTCGGACCTCCGCGCTGCGCTTCATCGCGTCTCCTCGAGCCCGTTGCCTTTCCGCCCGGTCCGGCCCGGAACCGGGCCGGCCGTGGACGAATTCTAGCATCGCCTATGGGCCCGGGCTCACCTCCAGCCAGAAGGTCACGGGCCCGTCGTTGACCAGTTCGACCGCCATGTGTGCCCCGAAGCGCCCCGTGGCACAGGTGCCGTGGCGGGCCCTGGCCTGCGCCACGAAATATTCGTAGAGCTGCCGGCCCTCCGTGGGCGGGGCCGCGCGAGAGAAACTGGGGCGCAGGCCCTTACGGGTATCGGCCGCCAGGGTGAATTGCGAAACCACCAACAGTTCGCCCCGAATGTCGGTCAGACTGCGGTTCATACGGCCTTCGGCATCAGGGAAGATCCGGTAGCCCAACACGCGTTCCAATAGGCGGTCGGCCTCGCCCTGGGAATCGCCGCGCACCACACCCAGGAACACGAGCAGACCGGCACCGATCGCTCCGACCTCCTCCTGTCCCACCAGGACCCGACACCTCCTGACCCGTTGCAACAGCGCGATCATGCTCCCACACGCGCCTCCGGCCCAATGCCGCATACGCGGCGTCGGAAACATCCTACGACACGCCGCATGTGCGCCCTACGGTGCGTACCTGCATCGGCCATGTCGGCCCCGCCGGGATTTACAGAGAATGAGACCCGTGGCAGGGAATGCCGGATCCCCGCCGGGCCTTCCAGGGAAGGCGGGCCCATGGGGATCACCGGGAACCGCAGAGCCGGCGCAGGATGCGGCGGTGCTGCGGGCCACTGAGTGACAGTGGACAGGGACGAGCACTCGACGCGTGCAATTGGCCAGGATGGCCCTTGACCCGGCGAGGGAACGCCGGGTTTTTCTATGCGCGCGTCTCGAGCCACGTCTTGAGCCGCTCGCGACCTGCCGCCCCGATGCCCGCCTCGGAGCAAGCCACTGCATCGAGCAAGGCCCGGTGCAACGACCCCTGGTCGGACCCAGGGCCCTCTACGCCCTGTTGGCCGCTTGTCGGTACCTCGCGCCCGCCATGGCGCTCCAGCACTCGAAGCATGAACTGCAGCAGCACGTCTTGGGATTCCAGGCCACGTTCGTCCACCAAGGGAAGATCGGACCTCACCGCCCGCACCACCTGCACGAACAGACCTGGAGCCGTGCGGCCCGCAGCGCCGGCGACCGCGGCATCCGACAAGGCGCAGCTCGGCGAGCGCGCCTTGACCACGAGCCCGCATAGACCGGGATGCTCTACCAGGAACCGCCGCGCCGCCGCGCGCAGGGCTGCCGTGTGATCGCGCCGCGGTTCGTCCACATCCAGGAGACGCAGCCCCTCCCCCGTCTCCACCAACTGGATGGGGCCCCTGGGTACACCGAGACCGATGGCCCGCTCGGGACATATCGGGACCAGCCGGAACACGTGTCGGAAGAGATCCAGTACCGGCGCACTGGGCCTCGCCGAGCCGTCGTAACGCACGGGCAGACCGAGCAGGCAAGCGCTGACACCCAGCAATGGCGCACGATTGCCCATGCCACCCTCTTCTACAGAAAGAAGAGCCGGGCCTGGCGAGCCCGGCTCTCGCAGCACTGGGAAAGCGTCCTATCTATTTCTTCGTGCCGCCGCACTTGCCCTCGCCGCATTTGCCTTCCTTGCCCTTCTCGGCACCTTTCTTCATGCCCGCGCAAGTCCCTTCGCCGGCCTTCTCAGCATCTTTCTTCATGCCCGCGCAGGTCCCTTCACCGGCCTTCTTCTTCATGCCGGCGCAAGTGCCCTCCTTGCCGGCCACCATGTAGCCGTCGGACAGCTCGGTCATACCGAAGGGGTTCTGATCGGCGCTGGCGGCACCCACGGCCAGCGTGGAGGCCAGCGCGATGCCGGCAGCGGTGGTGACGGTCTTGGTACAGGTCTTCTTGCTCATGTTCGAGTCTCCTCTCTCCGGATCTCAATGGGTCCGCTCCCGAATCGGGAACGCAGTTCAATACGCACCGCGAGCGCGATCGGATGCATCGGCGCCCGATGGTCAGCCGGCTGTGGCCGGGAGTTCCACAACCAGACTGTTGCCCACGACCACCATGGGCCGTATGAACCATACTGCAAGCGAACCGGACTTGTGAATCACCGCCATCGGCCACAGGCACGGGGCCGGCGCGTGGGGGGTCCCGGCCGCGCAGTTCGCCTCAGAGGCGCTGCATTCCTCATGCCCGCTCCCGTGGTGCGCGAACCGCATGGTGCCGACCCCGGCGTCGGTCCCGAATACCGCTCGCACACGTTGGGCCCAGAGCGTCCCGTGTAACGCCTGGCAGGCGGTCTCGGCCGCCCCTCCGCTGCCGCTCTGCAGAGCCCCCAGCCGCAGAGACGGACATCCCCAGCCAGTCTTTCCCTTGTGCCGTCTCCCGTATCGTTGCCGAAGTTGTATATGCTAGTCGCTCCGCAGGCGCCTGCTATGCACGGGTGCCCCCATGAACCGCCTCAATCCGGATCCATTTGCCATGGCCCGTCACATCGTCACAGCAGCCTTCCCCCACGCCCGACCCCGGCGCATGCGTCGCGACGCCTTCTCGCGCCGCCTCATGCGCGAACACCAGGTCACCCCAGACGACCTGATCTATCCCGTGTTCGTCACCGAGGGCACCGACAACCGCGAACCGGTCCCGTCCATGCCGGGCGTGGAGCGCATGAGCATCGACGAGCTGCTCAAGGAGGCCGGTGAAGTGGTGCGATTGGGGATTCCCGCGCTGGCCATCTTCCCGGTCACGCCCCCTGAGCGCAAATCCGACGACGCCGCCGAGGCCTACAATCCCGATGGCCTGGCCCAGCGCGCGGTACGTCACCTGAAGGAGAACTATCCGGAGCTCGGGGTGATCACGGACGTGGCACTGGACCCGTTCACCAGCCACGGACAAGACGGGCTCATCGACGACAACGGATACGTGCTCAACGACGAGACCGTCGAAGTGCTGGTGAAGCAGGCCCTGTCGCACGCCGAGGCCGGCGCCGACATCGTAGCCCCCTCGGACATGATGGACGGGCGCATCGGTGCCATCCGCAAGGCACTGGAGGAACGCGGCTTCGTCAATACCCGGATCCTCGCCTATTCCGCCAAGTATGCCTCCAGCTACTACGGTCCCTTCCGCGATGCCGTGGGTTCCGCGGCCAACCTGGGCGGCGGCAACAAGTACAGCTACCAGATGGACCCGGCCAACAGCGACGAGGCCTTGCGCGAAGTGGCCATGGATCTGGCTGAAGGAGCCGACATGGTGATGATCAAACCCGGCATGCCCTACCTGGACATCATCCGCCGTGTCAAGGACAGCTTCGGCGTACCCACGGCCGCCTACCACGTGAGCGGTGAGTACGCGATGCTCAAGGCCGCAGCCATGAACGGCTGGTTGGACGAGCGCGCCTGCGTACTGGAGGCCCTGGTGGCCATGAAGCGGGCCGGTGCCGACATGATCCTCACGTACTACGCTCGGCAGGCCGCCCGCTGGCTACGCGAATCATGACCGACCGTTACGCGGTGGTGGGCAACCCCATCGCACACAGCAAGTCACCGTTCATCCACGCCCGTTTCGCAGAGCAGACCGGCGAAGACATCCACTACGAGGCCCTGCTCGCCCCACTGGACGGTTTCGCCAGGACGGCACGCGCTTTCTTCGCCGAGGGCGGCAAGGGCCTCAACGTGACGGTACCCTTCAAGTTGGAAGCCTACGAACTGGTGGACCACCTGGGTGCCTGGGCCGAACGAGCTGGAGCGGTGAACACCGTGGCCCTGGAGCCGGACGGCCTGCTGCTGGGGGAAAACACCGACGGCATCGGTCTGGAGCGCGACCTCACCGCCAATCTGCAGGTTCGGGTGGCGGGTCGGCGTCTGCTGGTGGTGGGGGCGGGCGGAGCCGTGCGGGGCATCCTCGAGCCCCTGTTGCGCTGCGAGCCCCGGGAGCTGGTGATCGCCAATCGCACCGTGGCCAAGGCGGAGCTGCTGCGCGACCTGTTCGCCGATCTCGGTCCCGTGCACGCCTGCGGTTTCGATGCCCTGGCCGGAGAACGGTTCGACCTGGTCGTCAACGGCACCTCGGCGAGCCTCGGCGGTGCGTTGCCGGAGCTGCCTCCCGGCCTGTTCGCTCCCCGCTCCGTGGCCTACGATCTGTTCTATGCTCCACGGCCTACGCCGTTCATGCGCTGGGCGCTGCAACAAGGGGCGACCCGGGCCTTCGATGGTCTGGGCATGCTGGTGGAGCAGGCGGCCGAGTCGTTCTTCATCTGGCGCGGCGTGCGCCCCGACACGCGTCCCGTCATCCAGGCGCTGCGGGCCGTCATCGCCGCCGATGGCGCTCCTTGAGTCGCACGTAGTGTCCTGCGATGTAGGCCATATACTCCAATTCCCCGGCGCTCAGCCGGCGTACCCGCCGCGCCGGCTGTCCCAGCCACAGCCAGCCTCCCTCCACGGTGCGCCCGGGAGGCACCAGACTTCCCGCTCCGAGCATGGCCTGGGGCTCGATCACGGCGCGATCCAAGACCACGCTGTTGAGCCCGATGAAGGCGCCGTCCCCCACGGTACAGGCGTGTAGCACCGCCCGGTGTCCCACGGTCACACCCTCGCCCACCTGCAGGGGCACACCGCCCGGATTGTAGGGGCTGTCGTGAGAGACGTGCAGCACCGCGCCGTCTTGGACGTTGCTGCGCGCCCCCACCCGAATCCACTGCACATCGCCCCGCAGCACCGCCTGGGGCCAGATCGAGACGTCGTCGCCCAGCCTCACCCGCCCCAGCACCAGAGCGGTCTCGTCCACGTACACCCGCTGGCCGAGCTGCGGGACCTGTTCCTCGAAACTGCGGATCGTCACCGGGCCCTCCTCATCGAGATCCCACGGCAGCCGGCGCCCGGGTGGCGCCGGCAAGGACGCTCGGCGGACCACCCAGATCTCGTCCGGTCACCTCCGGCGGTCGGCCGCGTCGGATGACCCATCACCGCACGACCTGCGCCAGGAACGGCCGCCGACTTCCTCGTGGAGATTCCGCCGGTGCCGGCACCAACGGCGATGAGACCGTCGTGTTCTGGCATACTTGGAGTTTCCCGAGGAACAGCCACGACCGCCATGCTGCGGCAAGCCTGGCCATGCGTCAAACCCGAGCCGCCCACATCCCCACCCGGCCGTTCTCGGTCTTGCGCCAGCGCCTGCGGGCCTACGCCGAGCTCATCCGCCTGGACCGGCCCATCGGCATCTGGCTCCTGCTCTGGCCCACACTCTGGGCATTGTGGATGGCCTCTGCGGGACATCCCAGACCCTCGATCCTGGCCATCTTCGTGGCCGGTGTGGTGCTCATGCGCTCGGCCGGCTGCGCCATCAACGACTATGCCGATCGGGACTTCGACCCCCACGTGGAACGGACGCGTCGACGGCCGCTGGCCCGCGGGGCCATCACCCCAGCCGAGGCTCTCGGGGTATTCGCCGCCCTGAGCCTCGTGGCCTTCCTACTGGTGCTGCAGCTCAACGCCCTGACCGTGAAGCTCGCCTTGGTGGGTGTGGTGCTGGCGGCGAGCTACCCGTTCATGAAGCGCTTTCATCACCTTCCACAGATCCATCTCGGCGCCGCCTTCGGCTGGGCGGTGCCCATGGCCTTCGCCGCCGAGACCGGCGCGCCGCCCCCGCCCGAGGGCTGGCTGCTGTTCCTGGCCACGGTGCTGTGGGCCACGGTCTACGACACCTTCTACGCCATGGCCGATCGCGAGGACGACCTGCGCATCGGGGTCAAGAGCACCGCCATCCTGTTCGGCCGTTACGATCGGCTCGTGGTGGGCATGCTGCAACTGGCGCTGCTCGTGACCCTGGGGGCGGCGGGCTTGCTGGCCGGTCTGCACTGGCCCTATGCCGTCGCCCTGGTGGTGGCGGCCCTGCTCATGGGCTATCACCAGTGGCTGGTACGCCGTCGCGAGCCCCAGCGTTGTTTCCGGGCCTTCCTGCACAACAACTGGATCGGTCTCTCGGTGTTCCTGGGCATCGCCGCCTCATACGCGCTGCCCTAGCGGTCCAGGCCGCGAACCACCGTGCGGGCCACGGCCCAGACCTCCACCCGGGCGGCTCCCGCCCGGCGCAGGCTCCTCGCGAGCTCCGCGCTCGTCGCTCCGGTGGTGATCACGTCGTCGAGGATCGCCACGTGCATTCCACGCAGATCGCCGGTCACGGCGAATGCTCCACGCACGTTGCGCCGGCGGGTGCGCGCGTCGGCACCGACCTGGTCCGGGGTTGCCCGCACTCGGCGAGCCCCGGCCCCATCCAGCTCCACACCGAGCCACCGGGCCAGGGGCCTACCGATCTCCACGGACTGATTGAATCCCCGCTCGCGCAGGCGCCGGGGGTGCAGGGGTACCGGGACGATACGCTGCGGCAGGCTCAGGCCCACCAAGCGCTCGGCCAGCAGCGCGGCGAGCAGGGGGGCCACGGTCAGTTGCGCGCGGAATTTGAGCGCAGCGATCCAGCCATCCACGGGCGGCGCATAGACCAGCGGCACGACCGCCCGATCCACAGGGGGCGGCCGCTGCTGGCAGGCACCGCAGAGGGTAACCGCGGCGGCGGGCAGCGGCACTCCACAGCGTTCACAACCGCGCTGGATCCAGGGCAGGTCGGCGCGGCAACCGGCGCAGAGATCGACCCCACCGTGGCCCGGAGCGCCACACCCCAGGCAGGTGGGCGGATAGGCCAGATCCACCAGCCCCTTTGCAACCCGGCGCAGATGCCCGATCATTGGCCGCAACCGCAGCACAGGGCGACCTCCATGGCTGAGACGATCCGACACGACTGGACCCGAGCAGAGATTCTGGGCCTGCTCGACCAGCCCTTCAACGACCTTCTGTTCCAGGCGCAAACGGTCCATCGGCGCCATCACGATCCCAACGCGGTCCAGGCCAGCACCCTGCTCTCCATCAAGACCGGAGGCTGCCCCGAAGACTGCGCGTACTGTCCCCAGAGCATCCACCACGACGTGGCCCTGGAACGCGAGCGGCTGCTGAGCGTCGAAGCGGTGCGCAGTGCGGCACGCCGAGCACGGGCACAGGGCGGGGAGCGCTTCTGTATGGGCGCGGCCTGGCGTCGTCCCACCGACCGTCAGCTCGAACAGGTGGCCGAGATGGTTCGTGCGGTCAAGGAGGAGGGCCTGGAGACCTGCCTCACGCTGGGCATGCTCACCCTGGACCAGGCCCGGCGTCTGGCCGAGGCAGGCCTGGACTATTACAACCACAACCTGGACACCGCTCCGGAGTTCTACGGCAGGATCGTCACCACACGGCAGTACGCGGACCGGCTCCAGACCCTGGAGTACGTGCGCGCAGCGGGGCTGAAGGTCTGTTGCGGGGGCATTCTGGGAATGGGCGAGAACCGCGAACAGCGCGCGGGCCTGCTTCAGCAGCTCGCCAATCTGCCCGAGCACCCGCACTCGGTGCCGATCAACCTGCTGGTTCAGGTGGAAGGCACACCCTTGTACGGCACCCCCCCGCTGGATCCGCTGGAGTTCGTGCGCACCGTGGCGGTGGCCCGCATCCTCATGCCCGGCGCCCATGTACGCCTCTCGGCCGGGCGCGAGCGCATGAGCGACGAGCTTCAGGCCCTGTGCTTCCTGGCCGGGGCCAACTCCATCTTTCTGGGGGAGCGCCTGCTCACCCAGTCCAATCCCCAAGTCGAGCGCGACCGCCAGTTGTTTCGGCGCCTAGGCCTGCAAGTGGGGCGGGTAGCCGGATGAGTGCGCCCTCAGCGCTTCACGGCATCCAGGCTCACCACGGGCTCCGGACCCACCACCTCGGCGCTGTGCACGGCACCGGCCGGGACGTACAGCATGTCGCCGGCCTCCAGCACTACGGTCTCACCATGCAGGGTCATGCGGAACCGGCCGGCGAGCACACCGTCGATCTTGTCCACCGCGTGGGTGTGGTCGGGGAAATAGGTCCCCGGCGGGTAGACGTAGCGGGTCACGGAATAGCCCAAGGCCTCCAGCTTGCGCCGCATGGCCGACTCGCTGAGCGGGCCGTCGGCGGCCTCATCCCAGTGTTCCAGTTGCATGCCTGACCATCCTCGTGCTTGCCCATGAACGGTGCATTTTCCCGCCTGCGCGACGCACAGACCAGCCCTTCGGGTTTGTTCGTCACCGGCACAGACACCGGCGTGGGCAAGACCTATGTGGCCCGGGCCCTGGTCCACGCGCTCACCGCCCGAGGCCTGCGAGTGTGCGTGCGCAAGCCGGTGGAGAGCGGGTGGATGGATCCCGAGCGCAGTGACGCGCAGGCGCTGAGACGCGCAGCCGGTGCGTGGGAACCGCTCGAGCGCGTCTGTCCTTGGCGGTTCGTGCCTGCGATCTCGCCCGCCCTGGCCGCGCAGCGCAGTGGCGTCGCCTACGACGTCCGGGATCTGTTCCAGGCCTGCACCAACGCCAGCGCCGATTTCCTCGTCGTGGAAGGCGCCGGAGGATTCTACTCACCCCTCGCCCCGGAAGGGCTGAACGCCGATCTGGCCGTGGCGCTCCAGTTGCCGGTGCTGGTGGTGGCCGCCGACCGTTTGGGCGCGGTGAACCACACGTTATTGACACTGGAGGCGCTGCACGCCCGTGGACTGGCCCTGGCGGCCCTGGTGTTCAGCGTTCCGGAACCGGCCCCGGAAGACCTGGCGAATCTGGAGGAGCTGCGCAGGCTCACTGGACTGCGCAGGCTCATGCGGGTGGGACACGGGGAGGACGCGGGCCCGCGCCTGGCCGGCCTGCTCGATCCGATCGCTGCTGCCCCTAGCCGGTGCTAGGGATCGCCTGCAGCGTCCGGTGCGATTCTGGATGGGTCTGGGAGCGGCGGCGCTCTGTATGGCACCCACCGGCTACAACAAAAAGGGCGGCCCGCAGGCCGCCCCATTCTCAAACCCCGGCGCAGACGCTCACTTGACCTGCGGGTCCAGTTCGCCGCTGGCATAACGCTTGTACATACTCTCCAAGTCGATGGG
>JALVEU010000005.1 GCA_027030565.1 Gammaproteobacteria bacterium
TCATGGCCAATCCGCTGGCTTGCCGGGTGGCCTGCGCCAGTATCGATCTCCTGCTCCAGCAGCCATGGCGGGAGCGCGTATTGCGGATCGAGTCCGGTCTCAAATCAGGGCTCGCACCCTGCGCGGACCTCCCTGGCGTGGAAGACGTGCGGGTGCTGGGCGCCATCGGTGTGGTGGAGTTGCGGGAACCCGTAGACCTGCGAGTCCTTGTTCCGCGGCTTGTAGAGCGTGGGGTCTGGCTGCGACCGTTCGGGCGGCTCGTCTACACTATGCCCCCCTACGTCATTGGAGACGCGGAACTGGACCGGCTCACCGCCGCGGTCACCGACGTGCTCTCGGAATACTTGCACGAGGCCACATGAAGACGTTGCCTGGACTCTTCGAGAACAATCGCCGCTGGGCCCGGGAGATGACCCGGGACGATCCTGATTTCTTCCGGCGCCTCGCGGCACAGCAGTCACCCCGTTATCTGTGGATCGGCTGCTCGGATAGCCGTGTGCCCGCCAACGAGATCGTGGGGCTGGCTCCCGGCGAGCTCTTCGTGCACCGGAACGTGGCCAATCGCGTGGGCCACACGGACTTCAACTGCCTCTCCGTACTGCAGTATGCGGTGGATGTGCTGCGGGTCGAGCACGTGATCGTCTGCGGACACTACGGCTGTGGTGGTGTGGCTGCGGCGCTCTCCGAGCAACGCCATGGCCTGGTGGACAACTGGATCGAGCCCATCCGGGCCCACTACGCACGGTGCCGTGAGGCCTTTCCCGAGGGCCTGACGCCCGCCGAGCGTATCGACCGCATGTGTGAGCTCAACGTCGCCGAGCAGGTTCGCAACGTATGCCGTACGACCGTGGTGCGCGACGCCTGGGCTCGCGGCCAGAGGCTCGTGGTACACGGCTGGATCTACAGTCTACGGGACGGGTTGCTCCATGATCTCGGTGTGAGCCGCAGCGGGGCAGGCTGACCACCCGCATGCCGGGGCGCTTGCGTTGGGCGGAAAACCTGAGTAGATTACTCGACTATTAGCAAATCAGCGAACGGTGATCGAGTACGGCGCATGGAAACCCTGGAACGCATCATCGAGACTTTCGAGTTCTTCGAAGACTGGGAAGACCGTTATCGCTACCTCGAAGAACTCGGCGAGCGGCTGTCCGCGTTTCCCGAAGGCCTCAAGACCCCGGAGCACCTGGTCCATGGATGTGTGAGCCAGGTCTGGGTCGTGGCCGAGCCGCAGCCCGGCAGCCAGCCCACCGTTCTGCGCTTTCGCGGCGACAGTGACACGCCCATCATCAAGGGGATCCTGGCCATCCTGCTGGCCATGTACGACGGACGTACACCCGACGAGGCCCTGGCCCTGGAGCCCGACGAACTGTTCCAGCGGCTTGGCATCTACGAACACTTGAGCCCCAATCGTCACGTGGGGGTCTATGCCATGGTGGAGAAGTTCCGCAATCTCGCCCGAGCCTGCCGGCGGGCGGCCTGAGGCGATCCGACACATGTCCAGGGTGGATGGCCACTGCATGGCTGCGGTTCTACGAGGAGCTCAACGATTTCCTGCCGCCTGAGCGGCGCAAGCGAGAGTTCCCGTATCACTTCGATCGCCGCGCCTCGATCAAAGACGTGATCGAGTCTTTGGGCGTGCCGCATACGGAAGTGGACCTGATCCTCGTCAACGGGCACTCCGTGGATTTCGGCCACATCGTTCGTGACGGCGACCGGGTCAGCGTGTACCCAGTCTTCGAAGGCCTGGAAATCGGGCCTGTGCAGCGGTTGCGCCCGGCACCCCTGCGCGAGCCCCGCTTCGTCTGCGACGCGAATCTCGGGCGCCTGGCCGGTTATCTGCGGCTGTTGGGCTTCGACACCTTGTATCGCAACGACTTTGCCGATGCAGAGGTGGCGGAGACTTCGGTGCGTGAACGCCGCATCCTGTTGACACGGGACCGCCGACTGTTACGCCGCCGGATCATCACGCACGGCTATTTCGTGCGCGCCGAAGACCCCCGGGAGCAGGCCCGCGAGGTCGTGCACCGTTTCGACTTGAGAGGGCGCGCCCGGCCGTTCACGCGCTGCGTTCGTTGCAACGGACTGCTCGAATGGGTGGGCAAGGAGAAGATCCTGGACCAGCTCGAGCCCAAGACCCGCAAGTACTACGATCACTTCAAGCGCTGCCGTGCCTGCGGGCGCATCTACTGGCAGGGGAGTCATCACCGGCGGGCCAATGCCCTGGTCTGCCACCTGCTGGATCCTTGAGGCGCCCGGTTCAGCCGCCCGAGACTTCTGTTTCGCACCTGGCGAGCCCGTGGCTGTTCAGCCTGCTATCCGTACCAGGATCCGCCCGCGCACGCGGCCGGCGAGCAGGTCGTCGAAGGCTGCAGGCAGCCCGCCCAGGGGGACTTCCCGATCCACCACTTCTTCCAAATGCGGCGGACGCCATGGTCCTGCCAGCTTGTCCCACAGGATGCGCCGTCCTTCTGCGGGATAGTTGGCCGAGGTGACCCCGAGCAGGGCCACACCACGCAGGATGAACGGCATCACGGTGGTCTCGATCCGGTGCCCCCCGACCAGCCCGATACTCACCACGTTCCCCCACGGACGCGTGGCTGCCAGCAGTGCGGCCAGCGTGTCTCCACCCACGTTGTCCACGGCACCCGCCCAGCGTGCGGAGAGCAACGGGCGGTCGGGGGCTTCCCGCGGCGGACGCTCCACGGCCTGCGCACCCAGGCCCAGCAGCCACTCTGCATGTTCTAGCCGGCGGCTCAGCGCCACCACATCGTAGCCGAGACGGGACAGCATCTGGACGACCAGCGAGCCCACACCGCCGCTGGCCCCGGTCACGGCCATGGGCCCCCGGTCCGGACGCTGGTGGTTGTCCTCCAGGCGCTGCAGGGCAGCCGCCGCGGTGAACCCGGCCGTACCCAGAATCATGGCTTCACGTAGGCTCAGCCCATCCGGCAACGGCACCACGCAACGCGCCGGCACGCGGACCCGCTCGGCATATCCGCCATCGAGGGTCTCCCCCAGGCCGCAGCCCGTCACCAGCACCGGGGCGCCGGGTCGGAAGGCCGGATCGGTGCTCTCGGCCACGATGCCCGCCACGTCGATACCGCCCACCAGGGGGGCGCGGCGCAGAATCCGACCGCGCCCCGTTCCGGCCAGGGCGTCCTTGTAGTTGACGCTGGACCAGTGGGCCTCGATGAGGACCTCACCGGGCGTGAGATCCTCCACGTGCAGGGTCTCGATCCCAGCACGATGGACCGGCTCGGTATGAATGCGGAAGGCCTGGAGCCCGGCCATCACGCCGAGCCCAGTGCCCGATGGATGGCCAGTGCCCGCGCGCGCGCGGTCTCCAGCTCGGGATGCACATAACAGAAGTGGCCCATCTTGCGTCCCGGTCGCGGCACGCGTTTTCCGTACAGGTGCAGCTTGGCCCGGGGGTCGGCGAACAAGCGGTCCCAGCGCGGGAACCCCGGGGCCCAGAGTTGACCGAGTAGATTCACCATGGCCACGGGAGAGAGGGCTTCGGTGTCTCCAGGGGGCAGCTCGCAGATCATGCGCACCTGCTGCTCGAACTGCGAGGTGATGCACACGTCCAGCGTATAGTGTCCACTGTTGTGGGGGCGGGGGGCGATCTCGTTGACCAGCAGTTCGCCCCCGGCGGTGACGAAGAATTCTACGGCC
The DNA here is from genome assembly GCA_027030565.1 of Gammaproteobacteria bacterium. Lineage (GTDB taxonomy): Bacteria > Pseudomonadota > Gammaproteobacteria > JAJDOJ01 > JAJDOJ01 > JALVEU01. The sequence continues at coordinate 3,676 of JALVEU010000005.1, forward strand.
AGCACGCCGCAGTACTCGAGCCCGTGGGCGATGAGTGCAGCGGCCCGCCGCGCTTCGTCGGCCAGGGTCGGGGTCACGCGCGCCGGCACCGAGGACAGGAACAGGATCCCTGCGTCGTGCTCGTTCTCCACCACGGGGAACGTGGTGATCTCCCCGTCCAGGCCGCGCGCCAACACCACTGAGATCTCACGCGCCAGCGCCACACGTTGTTCCAGCACGCAGGGAGCCCGGCCTAGCGCCTTGAAGGCATCCCGCAGCTGCCCGGCTTCATGGATCACGATCTGTCCCTTGCCGTCATACCCCAGCTCCGCCCGCTTGAGAATGGCGGGCAGGGGTACGGCACGCACGGCCGCGGCCAGATCGGCCTCGTCGGTCACCTCCACGTAGGGGGCCGTGGCGAGCCCCAGGGCGGTGATCAGGCGTTTCTCGCGGATCCGGTTCTGGGTCATGGCCAGTGCCTTGGCCGAGGGCCGCACGGGCACGTCCCGTGCCAGGCGCTCCAGGGTGGCCGCCGGGACATTCTCGAACTCGGTGGTCACCACGGCGCAGTCCCGTGCGAGCTGATCGAGGGCCCAGGGGTCCTCGTAGGCGGCATGCAGGTGCTCGTCGGCGATGCGTCCGGCGGGGCTGTCGGGGTCGGGGTCCAAGACGATCACCCGATAGCCCATGGTGCGCGCAGCCACGGTGAACATGCGCCCCAACTGCCCACCGCCCAACATCCCCAGGGTTCGACCCGGCAGGATCATGGGGCAGGCAGTCGCATGGCGAGCACGCGTTCACGCTGTTGCCGGCGAAACGCCTCCAACCGCGCGGCCAGGGCCGGATCGTCCTGACCCAGGAGCGCCACGGCGAACAGTCCGGCATTGGCAGCACCGGCCTCACCGATGGCGAACGTGGCCACGGGTATGCCCTTGGGCATCTGCACGATGGACAGGAGTGAATCCTGGCCCTTGAGATACCGTGTGGGCACCGGCACGCCGAGCACCGGCAGCGTGGTCATGGCGGCGAGCATACCCGGCAGGTGCGCCGCACCGCCTGCGCCGGCGATGAGGCACCGCAGGCCCCGATCTCGTGCCGAACGGCCGTATTCGTAGAGCAGATCGGGGGTGCGGTGAGCGGAGACCACCCGTGTCTCGTATGGGATCTCGAAGGCGCGCAGCTGGAGCACGGCGTGTTCCATCACCGGCCAGTCGCTGTCGCTGCCCATGATTACGCCGACCCGGGCCGATGTGTGGGGCTCGTTCATGGATGGCACCCCCTGCGCCGTGAACGGTCCATAGGGGGGCGAATTTTGCGGCATTCGGGGGCTGGGTTAAAGTTCGCCGCATGATCCCGAATCTGCCGGCACTGTACGAAACCGATATCCGTGGACTCCGGCGTCTGCACCGCGGCAAGGTGCGTGACCTGTACGCCGTGGACCACGGGCGCATGCTCATGGTGGCCACCGATCGCATCTCGGCTTTCGACGTGGTACTGCCGACGCCCATCCCGGGCAAGGGGGTGGTGCTCACGCGCCTGTCCAACTTCTGGTTCGAGCGCATGAGCGACCTGGTCGAGAACCATCTCACGGGGATCGATCCGGCCACCGTGGTCCCCGCCGACGAGCCCCAGCGCGAGCTCATCGTCCCGCGCAGCGTGGTTGTCCATCGGCTGAGGCCTCTGCCCGTGGAGGCCGTCGTCCGTGGCTACCTCATCGGGTCGGGCTGGAAAGACTACCGGCGCACCGGCGCGATCTGTGGCGTTCGGCTTCCCCCAGGGCTGCGACTGGCCGAAAGGCTCCCGGAACCCATCTACACACCCTCGACCAAGGCGGCCGCCGGCGCGCACGACGAGAACATTCCGTTTGCCCGCACCGTGGAGCTGCTGGGGGCCGGGGTGGCGCTGCGCGTGCGTGAGCTGGCGCTGACCATCTACCGGCGTGCAGCGGAATATGCCTTGGGGCGCGGCATCATCATCGCGGATACGAAGTTCGAGTTCGGGCTGGACGCGGCCGGAAACGTGGTCCTCATCGACGAGCTTCTCACCCCGGATTCGTCCCGCTTCTGGCCCGTCGAGCACTGGCGCCCTGGAAGCAATCCGCCAAGCTTCGACAAGCAGTACGTGCGCGACTACCTGGAAGGCCTGGACTGGGACAAGCGAGCCCCTGGACCGGAACTCCCCGAGTCGGTGGTGCGTGACACCCAGGCCAGATACCTGCAAGCCCTGGAGATCCTCACCGGAGAGACGATCTGAGCCGACAGCTCACTGGCAGCGTGTTGCGGTA
>JALVEU010000006.1 GCA_027030565.1 Gammaproteobacteria bacterium
CCAGCTCATCGAGCACGTTGACCTCACGCCAGCGCACCCGGTCCGGGCCCAACTCGAGTGCCATTTCACGCAGCACGTCCTTGGCACGGCCGCACTTGCCGCATCCCGGCGAGGTGAAGACTTCGACTTCCACAGGCATGACCATTCCTCGTGAGGCTCCCGATGTTGGAGACGAGCCTACAACCTGGAGCCAGCTCCAGGTCAAGCCCCACGGAGGTCGGCGTTGGGCGGCGCCCCGGACGGGAGCGGTGGCGCCGTGCCTGGGCTATCATTTCGGCTGTTCCAATCCACGTACCTGCTGAGGAGGAAGTGTGGACGAGCGGACACGCGTCGAGCTAGAGGCCGCGGCCTTTCGTGGACTCGTGGAGCATCTCCGTCAGCGCACCGACGTGCAGAACATCGACCTGATGAACCTGGCCGGATTCTGCCGCAACTGCCTCGCCAAGTGGTACCGGGCCGCTGCCCTGGAACGCGGGGTGGACATGAGTGACGAAAAAGCCCGCGAGGCCATCTACGGGATGCCCTATGCAGAGTGGAAACGCCGCTACCAGAAAGAGGCCACCGAGGAGCAAAAGCGACGTTTCGAACAGACCAAACCGCTGCATGCCAAGATCAGCGGCCATACTTGACGGCGCCGCAACCGCGTTCGTCGGATGCGTTCTGCGTCCCCGTGCCGGGGGCAGTACACTGCGGACCGACGGGATATCGAGAAGGAGCTTGCCGTGGGAATCGTGGGCTGGGTGATCCTAGGGGCGGCCGGGGCTGTCGGCGTCTACTTCATTGGCATCTACAACAACCTGGTGCGCCTCAAGCACGGCGTGGCCAAGGCCTGGGCGAACATCGACGTCCTGCTCAAACAGCGTCACGACGAGCTGCCCAAGCTCGTGGAGGTCTGCAAGCAGTACATGCAGTATGAGCAGGAGACCCTGGAGAAGGTGATGCAGGCCCGCTCACGGGTCCAGGCGGCTCAGGCCTCGGGCGACATGAAGGCGCTGGGTGAGGCCGAGGGCATGTTGCGCGTGGGCCTGGGCAATCTGTTCGCCGTGGCCGAGGCCTACCCGGAGCTCAAGGCCAATGAGAGCTTCCAGCACCTCGAGGCCCGGATCACCGGCTTGGAGAACGCCATCGCCGACCGACGTGAGTTCTACAACGAATTCGTCAACGCACTCAACGTGCGCCTCGAGCAGGTACCGGACGTGTTCGTGGCACGCAGCTTCGGGTTCAAGCCAGCGGAACTGCTGGAGTTCGCCGAGGAGGAGAAGCGCGACGTGGATCTCAAGGCCCTGTTCAGCTGATGGATGGACTGATCGGCTGGGCACAGTCGGCCGATCCCGTCCTCTTCGGTATCACGGTGGCGGTGCTCCTCGGAGCCGCTGCGCTGGCCGGGTATCTCACCTTCACACGTTGGCAGCGCCTGCGGCTGATCGAGGACGTGCCCACCTCCAAGATCCGCTCCGCCGCGCAGGGCTACGTGGAGCTCATCGGCACCGCGCGCATGCTGCCCGGTGCGCCGGTCGTCGCCCCCTTCACCGGCGTGCACTGCGTCTGGTACCGCTACAAGGTGGAGAAGCGTGTCTCCTCCAGCGGTCAGACGCCCAGTCACTGGCGCACGGTCCGTTCCGGGGTCAGCGGTGAGACGTTTGGCCTGGAGGATGGGACGGGGCGTTGTGTGATCGACCCCGAGGGCGCGGAAGTCTATCCCTCGGTCACCCAGGTTTGGGAGGACTCGGCGCCACTGGCCGTACTCTCGGCCGGGAGCATCCTCGGTTCGCTGGGCAGTGGCCGCTACCGCTACACCGAGCAGCGCATCCACGACGGGGAGCCCCTCTACGCCATCGGCGAACTGCGCACGTTGTCCGGTGCCGACCAGGGCACGGCCAAAGAGGATCTGTTGGCCCTGCTGCGGCAGTGGAAGCGCTCGCCCGAGCATTTCCTGAAGCCCTTCGACGCCAATGGTAACGGACAGATCGACGCCGAAGAATGGGAGGCGGTGCGCAAGGCCGCCCAGGCACAGGTCATGCGCGAACGGGCCGAACGCGCGCGCGAGCAGGCGGCGGTGCATCTACTGGCCCGACCACGCACGGAGCGCCTGCCGTTCATACTGGCTACACGTTCTCAGGCCGGGCTGCTGCGGCGCTTGCGTTGGACGGTGGCCGGGCTGGCCACGCTCGGCACGGCCGCGGCAGGACTGGCCCTGTTCCTCCTGTGGGCCCGCGGGTGACGCGCGCCTATTCTTCGCAGCTGTAGCCCATCTGTGTGAGCCCTTCCTCCAGGTAGTCGGCCACCAGCGGGGTTCCCATCAGGTACTCGGCCGTGTGGTCCGTGAGGTTGGTTCGCGCCTCCTGCAGTGCGGCCTCCCATTCGCTTGCATCGAAGTCACCCCGGCCGACCCACATGAGCGCCACCAGGGCCGCCTGTTGGTCCGGTTCCAGGTCCTCGATGGTGGACTTGACCTCGGCGAAGGTGAGATCGTCGGCATGATTGGCCAGCATTTGCACCCCCCAGTCCGTGGACGCATCCTCGGGCAGGACCACCCCTTCCTTGGCGTGGAATTCGTGGGCCTTGTCGATGATGAAGCAAACGATTTCCGGGTTCAGATCCAACATGGCTGCGCCTCCGGCTGAGCGTTCCTGCGAATCATAGCCCATCGGCCCACGGGCGGGCTTGATCAATCACGTGGGGACGCGACGGTTTGGGCCTCCCCTTTCGGGAGCAGCCGGTACACCTTCTCCACCAGGTGCGTCAGGCCGCGCTCCTGGAAGCGGGGCTGCTGCGAAAGGATGTCTTCCGCGTGCAGTCGTTCGAGGCGATAGGCGTCGCCGAACAGCTCGTGCACCTCGGTTTCGGCCACCGAGAACGGGGGGCCGGCCATTTCCACCTGGGGATACTCCATGGTCGCCAGCAGGACGGGCGTGCCCGGGGGCACCACTTGGAGCAGGTGGCGGGCATAGCGAGGGCGCAACTCGGGCGGCATGGCGATCAGTGCCGCCCGGTCCCAGACCGCCTGCACCCGGCCGAGCCGCTGGCGTGTGAGCTCGAAAAAATCGCCGCACAGCAGCTCGATGTCCGCTGCACGAAAGCAGCGGAAGGGCGGCCGGGCTTGCTCTTCGGGACGCAATCGCTGCTCCATGAAAAACTGCGAGACCGCCAGCGGACTGAGTTCCACTCCCACCACCGGGTGGCCCTGCCGGTGCAACCACATCAGGTCGTGGGTCTTCCCGCACAAGGGCACGAAGACCCGGTCCCCTGGAGTCACCGGCAGCCGATGCCAGTATCGCTCCAGGTGGGGGTTGGGATGGGGCAAGTGCCAGCCGATCTCGCCCCGCCGCCAGCGTTGGTGCCAGAAGTCAGGGTCCACTTCGGAGCTCCTCGGGAGGCGTGCAGCCTGCGGAATGTCGCCGAGGGACGCGCAATACGAGGATCTGGCCCTGCTCCACGGTCTCGGCGTCCCCGGTGGGCGCGTGGGCCTGTACTGCGAGGAGGTAGGCGCCGGCGCCCAGGAAATCGAAGGCCGGGATGATGCCCGTGGTCTCTTCGTCGGTGGTGAGCGGATCACCCTGCGGGCCGAAGAGTGCTGGGTTGGTCTGCGCCACCGCAGTGACGCGACCGGATGCTGGCTCGAAGAGCCAGATCCGGGCCAGGCGATCACCCCTGGGGTCTTCCTGGATCAGCAGGCGCCCCCAGGGATCGGCGGTCAGTCCGTCCATCTGTTCGATGCCGTGTTCCCGGCCCTCCAGGGCGATCTCGATCCGGCCGCCCCGCACCGGCTGCTCGATGTCGTCGAAACGCAGCCGCCACAGACGGCTGGCACCGCCCGGCCGGTCGGTGGTGACCACCCAGAACACGTTGCGGTCGTGCGGATCCCAGACCCCGTCCTCCAGTCGGCGGAACTGAGTCACACCCTTGGCCACGCTCGCCTCTTGCAGGCGCTTTCCATCACGGTCGGTGCTCTGATCGCCCAGGTCCACCAGGGTGAAGCGCGCGGCACGCCGATACCGGTCATGGCCCAGCCCGTAAGCAGGGTCCTCGGCGCGCAGGCCCTCCACCCGCACCCCATACAGCCGGCCGTTGGCAAGACCGGCGCGTTCCACCGGATTGCCGTGGGCCTGCTTGGTGCCCACATAGACGTAGAGCTCGCTCGGGGGATGCAGGTGGAGCAAGGGGCCGCTCCGGGTGAAGTTGTGCCCGGCATCGGCGTCGTCCGGCAGCATGGCGATGCTCAGCGGCCCCGCATCCGGATGCAGGAGGACGTTTTCGAAAGCGAGCTTGCCCAGGTGCGGGAGTTCATAGCTGGTTCCGGCCAGAGGGCCCGTGACCACGTGGGCGAAGGCACGCCCGTAACGCCGCGCCGTACTCCAGCGTGCGGTGGTCTCCTCGCCGTTGAGCAGGAGGCGCTCCGTCGTGCCGAGCCCTCCGTAGCGCAGTGTTCCGGGTGCCGGGAGGTCCGCCGAGCAGAAGCGCTCGAAGGTCGTGGTGGCGGCGCGCCAGTCCTGCTGCTGCGGATCGTACAGCAGCACGCGGCGGATCAGGTCCTCGCCGTGCACCACCTGCCCACCCGGCGCCAGTGTCCACCGGGACACGAAGGCGCCCCGGGCCCCATGAGCCCGTACCACGCCCTCGCGGCCGCGTAGCTCGTGATTCACGAACAGGGTGGCGGTGCCGTCCTCGTGGGTGAGGAGCCCGAGCCCATCGGGAATGCCCACCATGCGGTACGCCCCGGTGTCGCCGCGTACCGTATCGCCGACGCTGAGGACGACCTCGACCTGTACGCCACAGGCCAGCGGTTGCAACATGGGCATCGTGGCTGCACCGCAGGAGGGAGCCAGGCCGGCCAGGGCTAGCAGCGCCGTACTCAGTCGAGCCATCGGTCGAGATAGTACACGTACAGCCCCTCGGAAGACTTGGAGGGACCGACCACCCGGGCGGGATAGCGGCTGCCTGCCGGGTCGGCTGCAGCCAGCGCCGCCTCCAGGTTCGGAAAGGTCTCCACACAACCGGCCGGGAAACGCTTGCGTCCGCGGCGTGGGGCATAGACCACCGCATAACGAACCTGGGAGACCTCCGTCTCCGGGTCCGGAGGAACCATGCCTTTCAATGCCATGGGACTGCATCCTCTGGTGTGGCAGGTATGAGGTGATCTTAGTCGCCCCAGAGCTGTACGGCGATGCTGCGTTCGCGCGGGCCGTCGAGTTCCACCAGCATCACCGACTGCCAGCGTCCGAGGTCGACCTCGCCTTCGTGTATGGGGAGGGTCTCGGAGTTGCCCAGCATCATGGCGATGAGATGGGCGTGCGCGTTCTGTGGCTCATCGGGTGGACAGTCGCGCAGATGGATGTCGTTGTGCAGGTAACGGGCGTGGGGCGGGGCAAGTTCCAGGAAAAAGCGCCGCACGTCGGCCAACAGGCGTGACTCGTGCTCGTTCACGGTGATGGCCGTGGTGGTGTGGAGGGTGCTGAGCACCGCGAAGCCTTCCCGGATCCCGGCACGGGCCACACAGGCACGCAGTTCGGGGGTGATGTCGTGAACGGACACCCCCGGACGGGTGTGGACGAGGATGCGCCGGTAGGCGGAAGGCATGACGAGGACCGGCCTAGTTGCCGAGCTTCATGAGCAGGGAGTCGACGCTCGCCTGGCGCAGACGGCGCTGCGCCTGCTCGGCCTGCGCAAAGCTGGGAAAAGGGCCCACCCGCACCCGATGATAGACCGTCTCGCCCACCTTGACCTTCTGGATGCTGGCATGCAGCCCCATGAGGGCCAATCGGGCCTTGAGCGCGTCTGCTTCGCCGTAGCGCTTGAAGGACCCGGCCTGGAGGATGTAGCGCCCCGCGGGAGTGGGCGGGGTCCGGGGTGGCTCGGACCGGGGTGTCCTTTGCTCACGAGGCTTGGGGGTGCGCCTGGCAGGCGTTTTCGGGCCGGTCTCGTC
>JALVEU010000007.1 GCA_027030565.1 Gammaproteobacteria bacterium
AGTCCGGATTCCCGCCTGGCTTGGGGCGTGTTGCTGGGTACGATTCCGGTGGGTCTGGCCGGTCTGTTGTTCGGCGATTTCATCGAGGCCCGGCTGCGCTCGCCCCTGGTGATCGCCGCCGCGACCCTGGTGTTCGGGCTGGCCCTGGGCTGGGCGGATTGGGCCGGGCGCCGCGAACGCGACGAACACCAGCTGCGCTGGACGGACGTGCTGTGGATCGGCCTTGCCCAGGCCGTGGCACTGATTCCGGGCACCTCGCGCTCCGGGATCACCATGACCGCTGGGCTGGCCCTGGGGCTTACCCGCGAGGGGTCGGCCCGCTTCTCGTTCCTGCTCTCCATCCCGGTGATCGTGCTGGCAGGCGGCTACGAGGCGCTCAAGCTCACGACGGCACCGGATGCGGTGCACTGGGGGGTGCTCGCGCTCGGTGCGTCGCTCTCCGGGCTCAGTGCCTACGTGTGCATCGCCCTGTTCCTGCGCTTGTTGGAGCGGGTGGGAATGTGGCCGTTCGTGGTCTACCGGATGGTCCTGGGCCTCGTGCTGCTGGCGCTGTTCCTGTGATCCTCTGAGGTCCTGGAAAGAGGGGGCGTGGCCTCCGGCTCGGGCCTGTGCAATGATGGCGCTCGGTGGCTCGGGTTCTTGCCCGGTGGAGCAATGTACCGGGCCTGCGCGGCGCCGCGCCCTGGGGCGCCCGGCCGCCGGTGGGACTGGAAGGGCCCGGGTCTGTGGAACGCAGTGTATGACGAGCTGCATGGAGGCCGTGGCGGTGCGTACCGGTAACCGAGTACTCGGTCTGTTGCCGGGTCTCGCCGCCCTGCTCGTGGCGCTCGCCGCGCCGTGCGATGCGCGCGGGACGGCGGCACCGAACGGGGCCGACCTGGTGCGCGTGGGCGTGCTGGCCTATCGGGGCTCGGCGCAGGCCCGTTCGCGCTGGGCGGCCACGGTGGACTACTTGAGCCACGCCGTGCCCGGGTATCGATTCGAGCTCAAACCCTACAGCCTGGACGGCCTGGAACAGGCGGTGGCGCGGGACGAGGTGGACTTCGTCCTGACCAATCCGGGGCACTACGTGGTGCTGGAGGCGGGTTACGGCGTCACCCGCATCGCCACGCTGAGGAACCGGGTGGGCGAACACGTGCTCACCCGCTTCGGGGCGGTGATCTTCACGCGGGCCGGGGCGTCGCCCGTCCACAGCCTGGCGGATCTGGCGGGCCGTTCCTTCATGGCGGTGAGTCCGCGCGCGTTCGGCGGCTTCCAGATGGCCTGGCTGGAGCTCAAACGCCATGGAATCGACCCCTTCGAGGATTTGGGCGACCTGCGCTTCGTCGGATTTCCGCAGGACGCCATCGTGCGCGCCGTGCTGGCCGGAGAAGTGGACGCGGGCACGGTGCGGACCGACACCCTGGAGCGCATGGCCCAGGAGGGGGCCATCGACCTGGACGCCATCCGTGTGCTCAACCGGCGCTTCGAGCCGGACTTCCCCTTCTTCCTCAGCACCGAGCTGTATCCCGAGTGGCCTTTTTCCAGATCGCGGAACACGTCCCAGGACTTGGCCCAACGGGTGGCGGTGGCCTTGCTCACCCTGGACCCCGAGGCACCGGAGGCGCGTGCCGCCGGCACCGCGGGCTGGACCATTCCACTGGACTACACCCCGGTCCACGCGCTGTACCGGGCGCTGGACATCGGGCCCTATGCAAATCCCGTCACGCTGGCCGACGTGGTCGAGCAGTACACCCCCTGGCTGCTGGCCTGGAGCCTGGTCCTCCTGGCCCTGGCCGCGGCCACCGCCTGGACCCTGCGCATGAACCGGCGGCTGGCGGTGGAGGTGACCGAGCGCAAACGGGCCCAACAAGTCCTGGCGCGGCACCGGGACCTGCTCGAGCAGCGGGTGGTCGAGCGGACCGCCGACCTCGAACGGGTCAACCGGCAGCTCGCCCAAGACGTCGCCGCCCGTGAGCGTGCGGAGCAGGCGTTGCGGCGCAGTGACGCCGTGCTCAAGCGCCTGCACCGGATCATCGGCGACCCCACCTTGGATCCGGCCGCGCGCACGCAGCGCATGCTCGAGGCCGTCTGCGCGTACGGAGAGCTGCAGGCCGGCGTGCTCGCCCGGGTGGAGGACGGGGACTACGTGGTCTGCGCCCGTGTGGGCCCCGTGCCGGCCCAGCCGGGGACACGCTGGGCGGTGGCAGGCCTGCCGGCGGAGGACGTGCTGCGCGCCGGCGACCTCCTGGCGGGCCCGGTGGACCACGCCGGTCCCCTGGGTGCATGGCGGTTCCGCATCGGCATCCCCGTCTACGTGGGGGACCGGGTGCGGTGTGTATTGGAGTTCTTCGGCGATGCCCCGGCCCTGGGCGGTGCCATGGATCAGGACGTGCTGCGCCTGGTGGCCCAGTGGATCGGGGCCGAATTGGCCCGATCCGAGGCCGACGAACAGCTCCGGCGCCATCAGGAGGAGCTGGCCCACGTGGGGCGGTTGTCGGCGGTGGGGGAGATGGCCACGAGCCTTGCCCACGAGCTCAATCAGCCGCTGACGGCCGTGGTCAACTACGTGGGGGGTTCGCTGCGGCGGCTGCGGGCCGGGTCCGGGGCCGACGCCGGCGTGGTGGAGGCCATGGAACGGGCCATGGGGGAGGCGACCCGGGCCGGCCGGATCATCCGGCATCTGCGCGATTTCGTGCGCAAGGCACCGGACGAAGAGGACCGGGTGGACGTGGCGCGGGCGGCGGCGGCCGCAGTGGAGCTGGTGGCCTACGAGGCCCGGCGCAAGGGGGTGCGGGTGGCGCTGGAGGTGGACGGAGCGTTGCCGGCCGTGTGCGCGAGTCAGATCCAGATCGAACAGGTACTGGTGAACCTGCTGCGCAATGCCATCGACGCCGCCCAGGAGGGGGAGGGGGCGCGGGTGGACGTCTCGGCCCGGGCCGCCGACGGGCGGGTGGTGGTGGCCGTGCGCGACTCGGGGCCCGGACTGCCGGCCGAGGTGGTCGGGCGGCTTTTCGAGCCGTTCTTCACCACCAAGCCCCAGGGCATGGGGATGGGGTTGAACATCACGCGGACCATCGTGGAAGGGCTGGGCGGGCGTATCGAGGCCACCAATGCGCCCGGCGGTGGGGCCGTGTTCACTGTGATGTTGCCGGGGAGGACCGACGATGAATGAGCCCCTGTGGGTACACGTGGTGGACGACGAGGCGGCGGTCCGGGACAGCCTGCGCTGGTTGCTGGAATCGGTGGGCCTGCACGTGCGCACCCATGCCGAAGGCGAGGCGTTCCTGGCCGCCTATCGGCCCGGCGAGACCGGCTGTGTGCTGCTCGACATCCGCATGCCGGGGCTGAGCGGGATCGAGGTCCTGGAGCGCATGCAGCAGATGGACGGGGAGGTGCCGGTGATCGTCTTCACCGGGCATGCGGACGTCCCTCTGGCAGTGCGGGCCATGCGCCTGGGGGCGTTCGACTTCATCGAGAAGCCGTACAGTGACAGCCTCCTGCTGGAGCGGGTGCAGCGCGCGCTGGGACAGCGCCGCCGGCGGCGCGAACGGGAGCTTGCGGTGCAGAAGACCCGGGAGGCCTTCGAGCGCCTGTCCCCGCGCGAACGGCAGGTCCTGGCACACGTGCTGGAGGGGCACTCCAACAAGCGCATCGCCGAGGCCCTGTGCCTGAGTGTGAAGACCATCGAGGTGCACCGCGCGAGTCTGATGCAGAAGATGGACGCCCGCTCCCTGGCGGAACTGGTCCGGCGCGTCGTGGAGGCCGGGTTGCAGCCCTGATCCCGCTGCCCCGGGCTGGGGAAAACCCCAATGCGCAGGCGGCTCGCCCCAATGTTCGCGCCGCACCCGTTCGCGTTATAACCCCTCTCGGGGCGGCGGTCGCCGGCCCCGAAAATCGCCAACGGGACCCGAGAGGAGGAAGAAGATGCCCCACGTGCGCATGGTGCTCGCTGCGACCTGCTGGGCGGTCCTGATGGCCGCCACGTCCGTTTCGGCGACCGAGGGCACGAAGGACGCGGGCCTCGGCCACGACTATCGCAGCTTCCACGCTGACGGCAGGGTGGAGTACGGGAAGATCGAGGATTCCTACACCGCGGATCTGGTGATGTACCTGGCGGGGAACCAGTTCATGGTCATGGAGGAGCTCATGCGGGACTTTCTCTCCAGGAATCCGGACATCCGCACGGTGTACGTGGAGACCATCCCGCCGGGGCAGATCCTCAAGCAGCAGATTCTCGAGCAGGGCGAGATCGACGGGAAGAAGACCGCCCGCAACCCGGACCTGTTCGCCAGCGTCAACCTGGGCCACCTCAAGCGCCTGCGCAAGGAAGGGATCATGCACGACTACATGATCTACATCCACAACAAGCTCGAACTGATGGTGGCCAAGGGCAACCCGAAGCACATCAAGGGGCCCGAGGACCTGGCCCGGGACGATCTCGTGCTGTCACTGCCCAACCCGCTCACAGAAGGGATCTTCAAGTTCTACGGCTCCCAGATGCTCAAGGACCTGGGAATCTACGAGAAGGTCACCGGCGGCAAGAAGTGCAAGAGCTGCTGGGCGATACCGGGCCGGGTCTGGTTCACGTCCCGCCACCATCGCGAGACGCCGGCACGCATCGAGGCCGGCCAGGCCGACGTGGGGATCGTCTGGACCACCGAGGTGGCCTATGCCAAGGCGCAGGGCCGAGCAGTGGAGGGCGTGCCCATTCCCGCGCCCTACAACATGGCCGACAAGGTGGGGTATGCCATTGGCATCCTGAAACCCGCCCGCAACCACTACAACGCCGTGCGGTTCCTCTCCTACCTGGGCACGCCGACGGCCCAGGACATCTATGCCAAGTACGGCTTCGTGAAGGCCACCGACAGCGAACTCAAACTCAAGCCCATCCCTGTGGACTAGCTGCTCTCTGATGGATCCGGAGCGGTGGATGGGGCGCTGGACGCGCCCTTCTTTTTGCCCCTCCACCGGCTCTCAGGCGTCTCCCGCATCCGTTACACCCACGGTTGGCGGCCTCCGGGCGCCCAGTTCCTGATCCAACAGGTGCAGCCGCTCCGGAGTGCCCACGTCCGTCCAGTGCCCGCGATGCCGTTCGCCCGCCACGCGACCCCGGCGGATCGCCCGGCGCAGCACGGGGGCCAATGGATAGCGGCCGCGGGGCAGGCCATGAAACAGGGCCGCGCGGTACCAACCGATGCCGGCAAAGGTGAGCCGTTGACCGCCCGAGTCCAGCACCCGGCCGTGAACCAGGGCGAAGTCGCCCTCCGGATGGTGTGGCGGGTTGTCCACCAGCACCAGGTGCGCCAGGTCTGCGCTGCCCAGGGTCGGGGGGGTCAGGGGACGGTCGGTCCAGACGTCGCCGTTGATCACCAGGAACCGCTCGCCCAGCCATGGCAGCGCGTTGCGAATCCCACCGCCGGTATCCAGCGCCCCCGGGGGTTCACGCAGATAGTGGATGCGCAGGCCCCAACGCCGGCCGTCGCCCAGTCGCGCAGGGATCTTCTCGGCGAGATGGGCGAGGTTGACAACCACTTCGCGATAGCCGGCCTGCGCGAGCTTCTCCAGGTGATAGACGATGAGCGGCCGGCCGCCCGCCGGCAGCAGGGGCTTGGGGGTGTGGTCGGTGAGCGGTCGCATGCGTTCGCCGCGCCCGGCGGCCAGGATCATCGCCTTCATGCCGCGCCCGCCTAGGGATTGGTCCCGGCGTCTTCCATGCGGGGCTCCAGATCCAGTGCGCACAGCAGGTCGTGGAGCTCTCGGGTCTCCGGATAGCGCCCGGCGGCCGCCATCAGATAGCGGTAGGTCTGGGGAATGTCCCTGAGATAGCCGGCCTTGCCGTCACGGTGCCACAGGCGGGCGAAGATCCCGCACACCTTGAGTTGGCGCTGGACGCCCATGAGATCGAACCAGCGCACGAACTGGCCCTCGG
>JALVEU010000008.1 GCA_027030565.1 Gammaproteobacteria bacterium
CGCAGCCGACCACGGCTGCCTGCGTGAAGTGCTGATCCTGGTGGCGATGCTCGAGGCCCAGGACCCGCGCGAGCGCCCCCTGGATCGACAGCAGGCGGCCGACGAGGCCCAGCGTCCCTTCCTCGACGAGCGATCGGACTTCCTGGGCCTGCTCAAGCTCTGGGATTGGTATCAAGACACCCGGCGTCGTCATTCGCGCAACCAGACCCGCAAACGCTGCCGGGAGCGCTTTCTCTCCGAGCTGCGCCTGCGTGAATGGACCGACATTCACAGGCAACTGCGGACCATGGCCTTGGAGATGGGGCTGCGTGAGAACATGGAACCCGCAGGCTATGCACCCTTGCACCGAGCCCTGCTCACGGGCCTCCTGGGCCATGTCGCACAGCTCCAGGAGGCCGGCGAGTACCTGGGCGCACGCGGCCGCAAGCTGCGCCTGTGGCCTGGATCCGGGCTGACACGCAGGCCGCCCAAGTGGATCCTGGCGGCCGAACTGGTGGAGACACAACGTGTCTACGCTCGCACCGCGGCACGTATGGAGCCGGAGTGGGCAGTCGAAGCTGCCCCACACCTGATCCGCCGCGAATATCTCGAACCCCACTGGCAGCCACGCAGCGGCCGTGTGGGCGCCTTCGAGCGCATCACCCTGTATGGCCTGGTGCTGGTCCCACGGCGCCGCGTCAACTACGGCCCCATCGCCCCCCAAGAGGCACGGGCCCTGTTCATCCGCGAAGGGCTCGTGGCCGGGCGTTGGCGGCATGCACCACCCTTTCTGCGGGACAATCTCGCCGCCATGGAACGGGTGCGCGCCCGAGAGGCCCGCCAGCGCCGCCGGGACCTGCTCGTGGACGAATCCCGGCTTGCAGCCTTCTACGAGGAGCGCCTGCCTCCGGAGGTGTTCGACGGGCCCGGGCTGCTGCGAGCCCTGCATCGCGATCGCACATTGGCCGACCGGCTCCGTCTCGGCGAGGCCGAGTTGCTGCGCACCGGGGCCGCCGGCCCCGATGCATCCAGTTTTCCGGAGACCTTGGACATCGGGGGCACCCAGCTGCCCCTGGAGTACCATTTCGAACCCGGTGCGGAGGACGACGGGGTCACCCTGGTCGTCCCTGCGGCCTTGCTCAATCAGCTCGACCCACAGCGGTTGGAATGGCTGGTGCCAGGCCTGATCGAGGAGAAACTCACCGCCCTCGTCAAGGCCCTTCCCAAGGCCGACCGGCGCCACTTCGTGCCTGCTCCCGACTTCGCCCGTGCGGTGCGCGAGGCGCTCGCCTTCGGACAGGGCGACCTATACGAGGGCATGTCCCGCGAACTTCACCGCATGACCGGCCACCTGATTCCGCCCGAACGCTGGCGCGCACTCCCCTTGCCCGATCACCTGCGCATGCGTCTGCGCGTGGTCGACGCGCGTGGCCGCACGCTGGCCACCGGGCGCGACCTGGGCATGCTGGGCCAAGCGCTGTCCGAGGCCGTCGCCGAGGGTTTCGCGGCCGCCGTCCAGGCGCAACCCCAAGACGCCATCTACTCCGACTGGGACTTTGGCGCCCTGGACAAGCCCATCGAAACCCACCAGGCCGGTGTGCGAGTACGCGGCTGGCCCGCCGTGCTCCCCGCCGGCGAGGGCGTCACACTACGCTATCTGGACACAGCCGCGAAGGCTGAGCAGACCTCACGCGCGGGGATCCGACACCTGTTCCGCATGCGGCTGCGCGAGCCGCTGCGCCTCTGGGCCAGGAGGATCCCACAGTGGCAGAAGATCTGCCTGCTGTGGAAACCTCTGGGCGACTGTGCGGGACTGCGCGATGATCTCCTGGAAGCCACGCTGGAACAGGTCTTCCTGGCGGAGCGGCCGCTGCCTCGCAACCGGGAGGAATTCGAGGCCCGGCTGCAGGCGGGTCGACGCCTTCTGGCACAGACCGGCAATGCCCTGGCCGAACGGCTTCTGCGCTGCCTCGAGTTACAGCACGAGATCCGCAGACGTCTGGCTGCTGCGGGCACGCCGGCCACACGGCACGCGTGCAGTGACATTGAGGCACAACTCCGCCACCTGGTCTATCCGGGGTTTCTCCTGCACACCCCCACCGAACGCCTCGCCCGCCTTCCGGTCTATCTGCAGGCCACGCTCACCCGTCTCGACAAGCTCGCCCAGGACCCCGGACGTGACCAGCGCCTGATGCGCCGGCTCACCCCCTGGTTGGAGCGCGTCGACGCGCTGCTGGAACGGCCCGAGGCATTGGAAGGCGGCCCATGCGCGCGGTTTCGCTGGATGGTGGAGGAGTTCCGGATCTCCTTGTTCGACCAACGCCTGGGTACCGCCGAGCCCGTCTCCGAGAAGCGCCTGGAGCGCCAGTGGGAGCGCTGCCGCACCCACTGGCGCTGAGGGGACTCGGGCCTGCAAACCGGAGAGCGACCCGAAAGCGACCACGCGCGGCCGCTTGATCCCGCATCGACAGCGCTGCGCAGGTGGTCAAGGGTGCTGCCCTGAGTGGGCTGCACGGCCGTGGAGACGGGGCACCGGAGTGCTGCCCCCGGCAGCGAGTCAATGGACGATCTGTTCGTACGGACTGCGGTTCAGCCGGTGCATCAGGGTGTCGGCATCCAGGGAGCGGAGCCGCCCTCGAATCCGGGCACACAGCTCATCGATGTGTGCGGTGAAGGCTTGGAGGAGCTCCGTCTCCGTGTCCCGGCGCGCCTGGTCGACCAGGGCCCGCAAATCGCGCTCGAAGTCCTCACGATGCAGCGCTTCGTCCACCTTGACCGCAACGGCATCGAAGCCGATCCAGACCGCCAACGCACCACCCACACCGCATACCAACGTGCCGATGCCCGGAACCACCGAGCACAGTGCGGCAGCCCCGGCGCCCCCCGTCACACCGGCCACCCATTTCGAACCGGACTTGACCGCCAGTTTGGTTCCCGCCGCAGCCAGGGTCTTGCCGGCCAGCGTCATCAGCAGTTTGCGGGCCACGAGTGTGCCCCCCAGCGCACCCGCCTTGGCGGCCTGGAGCTCCACCCGCCCCTCGAGGTCCGCACGTACGGGCGCCAGGACATGGCCGAGCGCCGTTTCGGCCCATCGGCCAGGCAGATCCAGCTCGCCGCGCACGCGCTCCTGGACCCGCTGCTGTGCGGCGCGCAGCGTTGCAGTGAGATCTCCCTCCAGGGCGAACACCACCGCTTCCAGCCGACTGGCGAAATCGGGCCCGAGCAGGCGCTGCTCCCAGGCCACGGACAGGCGGCCCGCTGCGGCCTGCCCCAGTTCCGCGTACTCACCCAGCACCGAGTAGTGCCAGTCAGCAAGCTTCGGAATTCGCCCATAGACCGGCGCGTACAGGGCGTCGACGCGGCGCGTGACCGCCCGCCGCATCCGCTCCCCCGAATCTGCACACAGCAGTTCGTCGACCACTTGCCCGAGGCCCGCCTTGGCCTCGAGGACACGCAACAGCCCCGCGGGCAGCCGGGGTGTAATCGGGCTGCTTACATCCCCATCGTCCAGCCCGGACCACTGGACGCGCCACCAACCGGCCAAGACGAGCACCAGCACCACGCCTGCAAGACCCATCACCGTGACCCAGAAATAGCCCGCTGCCGACCTGGGCCCGTTCATGCCTCGTCACGGCGGCCACCCAAGCCATCGGCCAGCATCAGAGTGAGACGGCCGGCGGCGACGAAGGCGAGCCCGCCCGAGAGGAGAAAACCGCCCCAGAGCAGGACCCGCAGTCCCAGGTCGTGGAGCTCCTCGCCGGCCTGGGCCATGGTCCACCAACCCACCGCCGAGCCCTCCACCCACAGCGACAGGATCACATCCAGCACAGGGCATGCAGCGCCTGCCGAGGCGCGGGCCTGGGCCAGCGTCTCGACCAGGCCGGGATGAAGAATGAGCGGTGGTGGTGAAAACAACTGCAGCAAGGCCAGGACCACCACCATCGGCGCCACCCACAGACGCACGGCAAGCGCTGTGACGGCCAGATCCCGCCACGGCGGACGCAGGCCGGCGATCCGCCGACGCAGCCACTCACGCAACGCAACCAATACCAGCAGGCCCGCGGCGAGACTGCCGAACCACCACAAAGGCCAGATGAGCGATTCCAGGGTGAGCGCCAAACTGACCACCAGCCCTGCCCCCGCCGAACGCAGGGGCAGCCAGATCCGACCCCGCAGGCGGCGTGGCCAGGGAGCGTGCGCTTCGAACAGGCAGCCGAGCAGACAAGCACGGCGCTGCAGGGCCAGGCGGGAAAACGAGCGGGTCAGCGCGACCCAGGCCACCACAGGCAACAACCACAGCCAACAGCCGGCCCAGCCGGCCAGCCAGCGCCAGACCAACAGTGCCGAACAGAACGCGAGGGTCGCGAGGCCGCCGGCGGCCGGTGCGCTCAGGCCCGGCACGCCGTGGCCTCCGGCCCCGCTACGAGATCTGGGACATCAGCGCGAAGCTCTTCACGAAGGGGCCGGCCATGCGCGGGTCCTTGATCATGGACTTGAAATCCCCCTTGTTGAACTTGAGCTTCCCGGTGGAGAAGGCCATGCCCATGCCCGCCATGCCCAGGGGCTTCTTCATCCACTTCTCCCAGTCCTTGAGGCTGGCCCGCATATCCCAGTCGGCCTCCTCGCCGTTCCACAGCCCCGCGCGGACACATTTGCCGTTCTCCACGACGAACACGCCGCGCGGATTCTCCTCGTCCTTGAAGCCGGCCGTGATCACCGACGAGAAGCCAATCTCGGCGAGCTTCCCAGAGACCTCCGGATCGTTGTTCCACGCCTCGCACAGCTTCTGCCACCACTCTTCGGAAAAGAGTTCCGCCATCGCATCCTCCCTCGCATTATTGCTTCTGTTGGCCACAGACCACGGGTCTGCCGCATTCACTCGCGCGTCGCGGGGCGCTATTCCCCGCGTTTGCGCGCGCCGCTCGACGTCCGACCCACAGCGGCCCGGCCGCAGGCCGGGCGCCGTCCCGTTTCATGGTAGCATCCAGGGCGGGCGGGGGCATCCGCCGACTCACGGCAGCCTGCGAACCGGGAACTGGAGGCGGAAACAGCTCCCCTCGGCGGGTTGCGGAATGAACTGGAGCCGGGCACCGTTACGCTCGCACAGCTGCCGAGCGATGTACAGCCCCAATCCGGTGCCGCCGTCGCGCGTGGTGAAGAAGGGTTCGAACAACCGCTGCTGGTGCTCAGGCGGGACCCCCGGACCCTGGTCGATCACGTCGATGAACGGGGCCCCCGTGTCCATGGGTCCACCGAGCACCAGATGCACGGGATGCCGGCCGTCGGGTTGCGCATGGGCCACGGCGTTGGTGCACAGGTTCCAGAGGACACGGCGCAGGTGCTCGGGGTCAAAGCGCACGCGGATGGGCCGTTGCGGCAACACCACGTTGAGGGCGCCAGACTCCACGCCCTCATGCTGGGTGAACTCAGCCGCGAACTCGCGCAGCCAGGGGCCGAGCTCGAGGACCTCGGGGTTGACCGCATCGCGCCGAGAGAGATGCAACACATCGTGAATGAGGCCGTTCATGCGTTGGGCTTGCTCGTGGATGATGGCCACAAGCCGACGGTCACCCGGATCCAGACCCTCGGACTCGTGCAGGAGCTGGGCGGCATGGCTGATGGCGCCCAGTGGATTACGGATCTCGTGGGCGATGTTGGCGGTGAGCTGGCCGAGCGCGGCGAGCTTGGTCTCCTGGACCTGTTTGCGCGTGTGCTCCGCGTCCTCCAGGTAGAGAATGGTGCTGTACTCGCGCCCGGCCCCAGTGTGAATGCGTTTCATCTGCACGATGAGTCCCTGCAGCGTGTCGCTGTCCGGGCCGTAGCGGTCGTGGGTCTTCCCATAGCGCTCGACCAGCCGGTGTAGGGGCCAGGAGAGGTTGCGCAGAAGAGGGGGCGTA
>JALVEU010000009.1 GCA_027030565.1 Gammaproteobacteria bacterium
GGTGTGGTGTCCCCTCCCACGATCTCGTAGACGAGCAGCCCCCGAGCGCGATCGAGGTCTCGCGCATAGTTGAGTGGATCGCCGGTGTCTACGGCGGCCTGCGCCACATACAGGAAATCTTCGTACGCCTGGGTCCCCTTGAGCACGTTCTGACTGGCCAAGGCGCCGGCGAACACTGGACCGAAGGTCATCGAGCCGTCCAACAGCTTGGCGATCCCGCCACCGGGAGCCGACAGGACGGCGGCGTCCACCCGCATCGTATGGGCCAGGAACACCCCGGCGACGATGCCGCCCAGGGATTGCGCCGTCAGGCGTAGACGGCCGAGGTCGAGGTCCGGGCCCCCGCCATCGTAGTCCAGCGTCGGCAGTGCCTTTACGAGATAGACGAGGTCGGCCACTGCCTGACGCAGGTTGTCTCTCGCACTCAGGAGGTTGAACAGGTTGATGAAATGCGTCCCGGAAGGATCGATCAGCCCGTCGCCCTGGAAGCTCGGATCCGGTACCGCGCCCACGGCCATGTCCACGTCGAAGAGGCGTTCACCGGTCTGGGTGACGGGATCCCAGGGGACGCGAAACACCGCAGTCCCATTGGTTTCGCGTCCGGTCAGGCCGTGCCAGGGAAGATCGATGGCCACGGTGGCAAAGCCTGCATTGGCCAACACGTCGGCCACGATGAGCATGTCGGTCCGGTTGCGGGTGATGCCATGGACGTAGACCACCACCGGCCAGCCATGGGCAGGCTTCGGTCCTTTGGGAACAGCCACCAGAACCGGGACGTTGATGCGCGCGCGTTCCTCGGGAACGGGGTTGCGCGCGGTCAGATTGCGCTCCCCGGCCACCTCGTTCTGTGCTTCCCAGGGCGTCAACAATGCCACGGCATCGTGGGGCTGCGCAGCCGGCGGTGCGTATACCGGCAAGCCCAGCAGAAGACCTGCGTAGACATCCCCACCCACGAATCCGGGCTGTCCGGTCGCGGGCGTTTGCGCCACCGGTCCCTGCACCCGAATCTCGGCATCGGACAGCGCGCGTGCGCGCTCTGCCACTACATCGAGCACCGCGCCCACCGACTGGGTGGTGAAGCTCCAACTGAGGATGACGCGCCCCCGCGGCACGCCCGCCCCTTCGAGCACCCGTTCCTGGAGGTTGACCAGCTGGCGCAGGGGTTCCAGCGCGCGAGCCTGCTCGTCACTGAGCAGGCCCGTCATCAGATTGTTGCCCTGGGCGTCGACGAAGGGCGTACCTTGTTTGAGTAGAGTGTACGTGGTGCTGGCCACCATGCGACCGCCGTCGCGGGCCCGGATGCCGTCCGTCAGCGCCACCAGATAGGTCGTCGCGGGCTGCAGCGGGTGCGTGGGCAGCAGCTGCAGGGTCGCGCCCGGGAGTACCTGCGGATCCGCCGGTGTGGCCGGCGAGACCGTGGCGCGCAGATCGGCTGGTCCGAGTGCACGTCGAATCCCCGTGATCACGCGTCCTTGGGCGGTTTGGGCGGTCTCGACCTCGAAGACCTGCACCGTCTCACCCACGCGCAGCGACTCGGGTGCCAACGGCGCGCTGAAATCGGTGGTGACGGGCGCGATGGTCGAAAACCCGTCCAACGCGTTGAGGGCCGCAGTGACGGGGTTGCCGTCCGGGTTGGGCACGTTCACTGTGCCGTCCTGGGTACCTGCGAACAGCAAGTCGCTGGGAAACGGCAGGGCCGGTGCCTGCGGGTCTGGATTGAACAGCGCCATGCCCCCGGTGGGCAGGATCTCCGAGACGTCCGGCTCGTCGTCTGCACAGCCGGCGGCCAACAGCCAAAAGCCCAACAGCACCGCACTTGCCAGCAGTCGCATGGCATGCCCTCCCTTGTGGTCCGTGGTCGGCGCTACGGCGGCTGCCCGGATTTCCTGTGTTATCTTGAGGGCTGCGCCACCGTGGCCATGCGAAGTATGACAACCGCCGCATCTCACCTTCAAGCCGAGCACGCCGAGTGCACCCGGTGGGGCCAGGACCCGCGCCCCGGGCGCACACCGACCACGCATGCAGGGCGCCCGTTTCGTGTCTTCGTCTACGGCACACTGCGGCGCGGGGCACGCAACCACGCCCTACTGCGTGAGGCCCGGCCGCTTGGCACCTGGCGCACGCCCCCCCGGTACACGTTGTTCGATCTGGGCGCCTATCCGGGTGCGTTTCCCGGAGGCCGGAGCAGCGTCGCTGGGGAAGTCTATGCCGTGGACGCCCGGACGCTGCAGCGGCTGGATCGTCTGGAAGACTACCCTCGCCTGTATGATCGTGAACGCCTGGAGACGCCCTGGGGTCCGGCGTGGATCTACGTGCTTCGCCGCCCGCCGCACAGGGCCAGGCGCATTCCCTCGGGAGACTGGCTACGGAGATGAAGACACTGGCCGTCATTCCTGCCCGCTACGACTCGCAGCGCTTTCCCGGCAAGGTGCTGGCCGATCTGGCTGGCAAGCCCGTGATCCAGCATGTCTGGGAACGCGCCGGGCGTGCAGCGCGGGTGGACGAGGTGGTGATCGCCACTGACTCCGACCGGGTGGCGTGCACCGCCGAGGCATTCGGTGCCCAGGTGTTCCTCTCGCGCACCACTCACCAGTGTGGCACCGACCGGGTGGCGGAAGCAGCCCGCGCCCTGGGCTGCGATCTGGCCGTCAACATCCAGACCGACGAGCCCATGATGGAGCCGCTACTCATCGATGCCCTGGTGGACCTGTTCGACGCCCCCCAGGTCCAGTTCGCCAGCGCCGTGGCGCCCATCCACAGCATGGTGGATTTCCTCGATCCCAACGTAGTGAAGGTGGTGTGCGACGACGAGGGCAATGCCTTGTACTTTTCGCGGGCGCCGATTCCCTGGGACAGGGCACAGCCACCGACGCCGGGAGCGTCCCTCCCCGAAGGCCTGCCCGCGCTGAAACACATCGGGATCTACCTGTACCGCGCCGATGCCCTGCAGCGACTTGCCGCCCTGCCCCGCTCCCCCCTGGAGGTCACCGAGAGCCTCGAACAGCTGCGTATATTACAACAGGGCTGGAAGATGCGGATTCTGGAATGGGACTATCACGGCGTCGGTCTGGATACGCAGGCCGATCTCGAGCGGCTCCGAGCCGCACTGGGGTAGCGACCTGCTAACCGGCACGAACGGGAACCATCGCCACTTCGTCACCTGCCGCCACTGGGGTATGGGGCCCGGCAAACGCCTTGTTGACCGTCACTCGAACCGCGTCCGGCTCCAGGGCTTCGGCCCAGGGCCGGCCACGCACGCGCAGCCGTGCCAACAACCCGGCCACGTCGTCAACGCCCGCCAGTGGCACCTCCTCCATTTCATGTCCCAACCGGTCTGCCAACGAGGCGAAATACAGGATCCGGATCATACCGGAACCGGCCGTGGCCGAGTGCCGCCCCGACTCGAGCGACCCCTCAGCATGGGCCGACCCGGCATTTTCCAACACCCGACCCAACTCGTAGAGGGCCTCCCAGGAAAAGATGCCATGATGATGGCCGTCGTCGAACTCGAGGCGTACGGCGTAGCTGCCCACGGGGTGGATGGCCCGGACATTCACGTGGGGATTCACCGTGACCGTCTCGCCCCGCTCACGCGCCAGCCTGACATCGGCCGACGGGGCATGGGCCCGTAGGTGCCGGCAAGGCAGTTCGAAGTGGGTCCCGTCCCCGAACGCGATCTCCAGGATACGTCGCCGGGTGTGAAGACGGATTTCGGTGGGAACCGGGTGATGCTTGGGCATCGATGCCGCCCCGCAGATGATGGTGTTCTCAGTATACGCTACACCAAGATCAGGCCTTGTCGCCGCAAACCGGGCAGGCCGGATCCTTGGGCAGGACCACCGTGTGCCAATCCTGGGCCAGCCCGTCGTAGAGCAGGACCCGCCCACACAGGCCGGGGCTGGTGTCCAGGATCCTGTGGACGACCTCTACGGCCTGAATGCTACCGATGACCCCCACGACTGGCGCGAGGATTCCCTCCGCCGCACAGGTGGCGGCCTCCACGCCTTCGTCGCGATACAGACACTGATAGCAGGGACACCCGGGCCGGCGCGGGTCGAACGTCGCCACCTGCCCCTCCCACCGGATCGCCGCACCCGACACCAGGGGGGTCCCCGTGGCGAAGGCGACACGATTCAACTCGAAGCGTGTGGGGAAGTTGTCGGTACAGTCCACCACCACATCCGCCTCGCGCACCTGCGATACCAGCTCCTCGCCCTCCAGGACATAGTCCAGGGCGGTGACCTGCAGTTCCGGATTGAGCCCGAGCAGCGTGCGCCGCGCAGAATCGGCCTTCAGTTGGCCAAGGTCTGCTGCGCAGTGCGCGATCTGCCGCTGAAGGTTGGACACCTCCACCCGATCGAAGTCGCTGAGCACCAGATGGCCGATCCCTGCGGCAGCCAGATACATGGCCGCTGGAGAACCCAGACCGCCGAGTCCGACGATGAGCACGCGCGACCGCAGGAGCCTACGCTGACCGGCCTCACCGATCTGGGGCAGACGGATCTGTCGGCTGTAACGCTCGGTCCAGTCGTTCATGGAGATCCTTGGTGTAAGCGGGTCCAGATCCCTCGACGGATCCCACACATGCTCACCTCATACGGACTCGATGTCGACCTGGAACTCACGGCGGAACGACTGAGTTCGTTGTGTGACCCACGCCGGTGCCCCCCGCACCCGAATCCAGGAGGTTATACTCACTGTCCCATAGCATCGAACGCCATCTGGACCGACGCCACATGATCGACTTGGACAAACTCCTTGCCCTACCTGGCGCCGTCGCAGCAGGCGAGTTTGGTGTCGGAGGCTCGCTCATCCAGTATAAAGGTGCGCTCAGTCCCGAACAGGCCCGCGCGTTTGCGCAACAATGTGCTGCGGATACGTTGATGGGGCGCTCACAGGCCCAGATGATCGCCGATCTCACGGGCCTCGAACTTCGCCCGTTTCGCGGTTGGGCCATGTTGGCGGGGGAGTACACGATCTGCGTGCTCGGAGAGATCGGGGTCATCCTGCGCACAGGAGAGGCAAAACTCGACGAGGTCTTTGCGGCGCTGGAGACACAGGCCCTGATCCCAGAGTGACAGCGCCCTGGTACTCCAGTGCCCGCCTCTTCCGCCCACCAAATCGTACCAATTGTCCAGGGTAATCGATGAACATTCCTGCCGACAGCGACAAGCGACTGATCTTCGTAGGGGGCTCGCCAAGATCCGGCACGACGCTGGTTCAAAATATGCTCGATTGCCATCCGGAGATCCTCGGTGGCCCCGAGTTTCTCCATCTTCCAGACATCATGGCCCTGCGTAAGAAGCTCCACCAATCCATCGAGCGCGGCTGGATCGACACATTCTGTACCCATGGAGAGGTGGATGCACGCCTTCACCGGCTCTGCCTGGATTTCCTTCTACCCTTGGCCGACCGGCATGGCGTCCGTCTGCTCAGCGAGAAAACCCCGGAAAACGTGCTCGTCTTTCCCGAGCTTGCGGAGCTGTTTCAGGAGGCCCGATTCATCCACGTGGTCCGTGATCCGCGGGCGATCGTAGCCTCACTGCTGGAGGTGGGTTCCCGTGCCCGGCATAAGGGCCTCAGACCGGCGCCGTTCGCCGCCAACGTCGAAGCCGCGATCAGGCGGGTACAGCGATCGTTCCAGTGCGGCATGGAGACAGAACAGAGATTCCCGCAGCGTGTTCTGACGCTACGCTACGAAGACGTCGTCCAAGACCCCGCTGGTGAAACCCGGCGCATGTGCGAATTCCTGGATGTCCCATGGGCCCCCGAGATGTGCAAACCTGGCGAACAGCCACATCTTGGGGCAGATGCCATTACGGAACGTTCCAACGAGCTGTGGTACGACCGC
>JALVEU010000010.1 GCA_027030565.1 Gammaproteobacteria bacterium
TTCTGGGTCAGCCAGTTCGCCGGTATCCTGCTGATTCTGTGGCGCATCTGGCCGCAGGCTTGATTTGGGGCAGCCGGGACGCTAGGAAATCGCCGAACTCGATGAGCGATGCGTCGCCGCAGCCCGTATACCACCGGCTCCTCAGCATTCGGTCCAGGCGACGGCCAACCCGCCCAGCGCCGTCTCCTTGAACTTGTGTGACATCTCCAGGCCCGTTTGCTTCATGGCGGCGATGCACGCGTCCAGGGTCATGACGTGCTCGCCCATGCCCCGGAGCGCCAGGGAAGCGGCTGCATAGGCCTTGATGGCACCGAAGGCGTTGCGTTCGATGCAGGGCACTTGCACCAACCCTCGAACCGGGTCGCAGGTCATCCCCAGATGGTGTTCCAATGCGATCTCGGCGGCATGCTCCACCTGCGCCGGCGTGCCGCCTCGTACCGCGCACCGGCCTGCGGCCGCCATGGCTGCCGCCGAGCCCACCTCACCTTGACAACCCACCTCGGCGCCCGAGATGGAACTGCGATGCTTGATGATCCCACCGACGGCCGCCGCCGTGAGCAGGAAAGTCCGAACGTCCTTCCACCCACCGCCTTCGTGCATCACCAGATGATAGAGTACCGCCGGAATCACGCCTGCCGCCCCATTGGTGGGGGCGGTCACCACGAGATGGCCGGCGGCGTTTTCCTCGTTGACCGCCATGGCATAGACACTCAGCCAGTCGTTGACGCTGGCCGCGTCGGGTTCGGCCAGGAGTTGTGCGTGTAGATGCCGGGCGCGCCGCCGCACGTGCAATCCGCCCGGCAGCTCGCCTTCGGCCGAAAGCCCGCTCTCCACGCACCGGCGCATGGCCTGCCAGATTGCCTCCAAGCCCTCCTCCAACGCCGTACGCGAGCGGAATCGGAGCTCGTTGGCCTCCTTCATCGCGGCAATGGACAATCCCGAGCGCGCGGCCATCGCGAGCATCGCCGCGGCCGAATCGAATGGATGGGGGCAGGCATCGGCGGGCACCATCGCCAACGGTGCTCGGATCCCGGCGATCTCTTCCTGGGTGCAAATGAACCCGCCGCCGATGGAGAAATAGGTCTCGGCGAGCAGGACAGTGCCCGCTCCGTCCATGAGCTCGAAACGCAAACCGTTGGGGTGTTCCTGGAACGGCTCCCCCTGGTCGAAGATAAGGTCCCGGGCGGGATCGAAGGCGGCGGCCCGTCCCGCATTCAGCGCAACCTCCCCGCGTGTGCAGGTCGCCCGCCACAGTGTTTCGATGTCCTGATCCGCCAGCGACGCGGGAGTATGGCCGTGCAAACCGAGCACCACCGCGCGGTCGGTGGCGTGGCCGCGCCCCGTGTACGCCAAAGATCCTTTGAGCGTGCAGACGAGCCGCAGCCCCTCGACGCCGTCCCGCTCCCCGGCCACTACACGCGCCCGCCCGAGAAAATCATGCGCCGCCATCATCGGGCCGAAGGTGTGCGAACTGGACGGCCCGATGCCGATCTTGAACAGATCCAAGACGCTAATGAACATGGTCCCCGCCAGGCCTATAGGCTGATCACCTGATCGGGCGGGTTCTCCGCCAGCGCCGCGTACAGGTTGGGGAAGCAGCCGATTACTGCACCGTCCACCAGCTTGTCGTGGATCTCCCGCTCGTAGCAGCACTGGTCGCAGCCCATGAGCAGGATGCCCTGCTCGCGGGCCACCCGCGCCAGGCGCTCGCCGATGGGATCCCCCTTGACCAGCACGTAGTTGTTGTCCTCGAAGAAGAACATGCCCACCACCTGCACGCCATGGTTCCCCGCCTCGAGCTGGGGCAGGATCATCTTGCCGAGCTTGTAGGAAACGGTATGCCCCTGGGTGGTGAAGATATACGCGACCTTCATTGCTCAACTCCTCCTCACGTCATGTGTCACGTCCAAGGCATCAGGATCTAGCACGAGCTCGATGCCGTTACCATCCGGATCCCTGCAGAACAAGGCCGCACGCCCCGAGCGGCTGCGGGTGAAGGCCACGCCTGCCCTGCGCAGGGCCGACTCCATTGCTTCGAGGTCGTCTATGCGCAGCGCCAGATGTCGGTCGCGGCCGGGGTGATCCGGCCGCCCGGCGACTGGATCGGGATTGGGGAGCTCCAGGAGATGGATCTGGCGGCCGTCTCCGGTGGCCAGCCAGGCACCAGGATAACCAAGGTCCGGACGGGTCGGATCCATCTCCAGGCCCAGCAGGTCCCGGTAAAAGCCCAGCGCCCGCTGGGTATCGGCCACCAGGACGCTCACATGATGCAGCCCGCGCACCCTCATGCCCTGCTCCTCCCGTCCGCCTCCCGGAACCTGCCTCGGTATACTACGCGTTTCGTCGCGCAACCCGCACGCCATGAACCCGGACCTCCAGCGCCTGAACCCGTACCCGTTCGAACGGCTGGCGCAGCTGCGCCAGGGCATCACGCCGCCGCCAGGGCTGGAACCCATCGCCTTGTCCATCGGTGAGCCCAAGGAATCCACTCCCGGCTTCATCGGCGAGGCGCTGTTGGAACACCTACACGCCCTGGCGAGCTACCCGCTCACGCGTGGTGGCGAACCCTTGCGCGAGGCCGTCGCCGCCTGGCTGACGCGACGGTTTGCCCTCGGCGAGGGTGCCCTCGACCCGGCGCGCCACGTGTTGCCGGTCAACGGCACCCGCGAGGCCCTGTTCGCCATCGCCCAGACGGTGATCGACCGCGGCACCCGGCCGTTGGTGTTGCTGCCCAATCCCTTCTACCAGATCTACGAGGGCGCGGCCCTACTGGCCGGGGCCGAGCCCTGGTACGTCCCCTGCCGCGACACGGACGGCAAGCCGGACTTCGACGCAGTGCCCGAGCCGGTCTGGGCGCGCAGCCAACTGGTCTATGTTTGCACCCCGCACAACCCCACGGGTGCGGTGCTGGGCGAGGCGGAACTCCAGGCCCTGCTGGATCGTGCCGAGGAATACGATTTCGTCGTCGCCTCGGACGAATGCTACAGCGAGATCTACCCGGACGAGGAGCGGCCGCCCCCGGGCATCCTCGGCGCCGCCTGGCGCTCGGGGCGCACCGACTTCCGCCGCGCCCTGGCCTTCCACAGCCTGTCCAAGCGCTCCAACGCGCCGGGGCTGCGTTCCGGCTTCGTGGCCGGCGACGCCGAGGTGTTGGCCGCCTTTCTGCGTTACCGCACCTACCACGGCTGCGCCATGCCGCTGCCCACACAGGCGGCGAGCCGCGCCGCCTGGTCCGACGAGGCCCACGTGGCGGCCAGTCGCGCGCGTTATCGGGAGAAGTTCCGGGCCGTGCGCGAGATCCTGGAACCCGTGCTGGAGCTCAACAGGCCTGAAGGCGGCTTCTACTATTGGCCGCGCACCCCGGTGGACGACGAGCGCTTCACCCGCCTGCTGCTGGAGCAGGCCAACGTCACCGTGCTGCCCGGGCGCTACCTCTCCCGCACCGTGGCAGGACGCAACCCCGGCGAACGCCGCATCCGCATGGCCCTGGTCGCCCCCCTGGACGAGTGCGTGGAGGCCGCCTGGCGCATCCGCAAGGTCGTGGAGGGATTATGAGACGCGCCGGATGCATGCACCACAGAGGCACGGAGGACACAGAGTAGATGCACACGGGAATCCCCGAAACAGCCAAGGCCACCCGCACTTGGGTACATTCGGCGCATGACGCGTTTCGTGCACGCGCGCATCCTTTTTCCTAAGACGTTCCCTCCGTGTCCCTGTGCCTCTGTGGTGAAAATTTCCGACAACCCTGAGGAGACTCCGACGATGGACGATTTACGCGAGGTGATCGAGGCGGCCTTCGAGCGCCGGGCCGAGATCACACCGAGGAACGCCGATCCCGACACCCGCGAGGCGGTCCACGCGGCCATCGAGTTGCTCGATTCCGGGCAGGCCCGGGTGGCCGAGCCCGGCCCGGACGGCTGGGTGGTCAACGAGTGGCTCAAGAAGGCCGTGCTGCTCTATTTCCGCATCGAGGACAACGTGTATATGCAGGGCGGGCACACCAGCTACTTCGACAAGGTGCCCGGCAAGTTCGCCGACAAGGGCGCGGCCGAGCTGCGTGACGGCGGCGTGCGCATCGTGCCGCCGGCCATGGTCCGCAAAGGGGCCTACGTGGCGCCCGGGGCCGTGCTCATGCCCTCCTACGTGAACATCGGCGCCTACGTGGACAGCGGCACCATGGTGGACACCTGGGCCACCGTGGGCTCCTGCGCCCAGATCGGCAAGAACGTGCACCTCTCGGGCGGCGTGGGCATCGGCGGGGTGCTGGAACCGCTGCAGGCCGCCCCCACCATCGTCGAGGACGACTGCTTCATCGGTGCGCGTTCCGAGGTGGTGGAGGGCGTGATCGTGGAGCGCGGCTCGGTGATCTCCATGGGCGTCTACATCGGCAAGAGTACGCGCATCTACGACCGCGAGACCGGGGAGATCAGCTACGGCCGCGTTCCGGCCGGCTCCGTGGTCGTCTCCGGGAACCTGCCCGCCAAGGATGGCAAGTACAGCCTCTACTGCGCCGTGATCGTCAAGAAGGTGGACGAGCGCACCCGCTCCAAGGTCGGCATCAACGAGCTGCTGCGGGACATCTGAACGGGGAGGGACCCACCGCGAAGGTTTTTTCACAAAGAGGACGCGGAGAGCCCAGAGGATGGAAATGGATTGGGATTTGGGGATCGCAAACAAGGCGGGGCAAGGGTTCGACCGGCACGCGGGGATCCCCAAACGCGTCATTTTCATAATCCCATTGTCCGCGTACTCTGCGCGCTCATTGTGCAAAACCTTCGCGCCTTCGCGGTGAACACGACACCATGAATGTCCTGGATTATGCACGCGCCCTCATCGCGCGGCCCTCGGTGACACCGGACGACGCGGGCTGTCAGCGCCTGATCGCCGAGTGGCTGGAACCGCTCGGGTTCCAGCCCGAATGGATGCACTTCGGCGAGGTGGAGAACCTGTGGCTGCGCCGTGGCACCGAGGGTCCGCTGTTCGTCTTCGCGGGCCACACGGACGTGGTGCCGCCGGGCCCGGAAAAGGCCTGGGCGACGCCCCCTTTCGAGCCGGTGGTGCGCGACGGGATGCTCCATGGACGTGGAGCGGCAGACATGAAGGGCAGCCTTGCCGCCATGGTCGCGGCCTGTCATCGCTTCGTGGCGAAGGACCCCAGGCACCGGGGCTCCATCGCCCTGCTGCTCACCTCCGACGAGGAGGGACCGGCGGTCAACGGGACCGTCAAAGTGGTGGAGACGCTGCAGGCACGGGGCGAGCGGATCGACTGGTGCCTGGTGGGCGAACCTTCGTGCGCCGAGCGCTTCGGCGACACCATCAAGAACGGCCGGCGCGGCTCCATCACCGGAAGCCTGCGCGTGCTGGGCAAGCAGGGCCACGTGGCTTACCCGCATCTGGCCGACAACCCGATCCACCGGTTCGCCCCCGCCCTGGCCGAGCTGGTGGCCGTGGAATGGGACCAAGGCAACGCGTTCTTTCCGCCTACCACCTTCCAGGTGGCCAACATCCATGCGGGCACCGGCGCCTCCAACGTGATCCCGGGGGAGCTGGAGGTCCAGTTCAACCTGCGTTTCTCCACCGAACTCACCGATGCGGAAATCCGCCGCCGGGTCCACGACCTGTTGGACCGCCGCGGACTGCGCTACGAGCTGCAGTGGACCCTTTCGGGGCAGCCGTTTCTCACGCCCGAGGGACGACTCGTCGAAGCCACGCGCCGTGCAGTTGTGGCGACCACCGGAATCGAGCCCGCCCTGTCCACCGGGGGCGGGACCTCGGACGGCCGGTTCATCGCCCCCACGGGCGCCGAGGTCGTAGAGTTCGGCCCAGTGAACGCCACGATCCACCAGGTGGACGAACGGGTGGGCGTCGATGAATTGAAAGCCCTGGTCGACGTCTACACGGGCGTGCTCGAAGAGCTGCTCTCCGCGCGGTGAGACCACGCGTATGCCACCCCTGAGGCCTCGTGCGCCCTTTGCAGGACCCTGCACTCGACACCACGCAGACCGGAGCCCCGGCTGGCAGGGGCGATCCCGGGGCGTCTCCCAACAGAGACGGCGCGGTAGAACGACGGGCCCTGTGGATCAGGCCGGCGGTGGCAAGGCCAGATCCGGACGCAGCACCACGATCTGCTTGTGGCCGTCGGCGTCCACCACCTCCATGCTGTGCAGGCCGTCCACCGAGCGTTCCACGTAGATCTCCCGCGGGTGCCGGATCATATGATCCAGACGATCGGTGATGATGGTCAGCACATCGTCCTTGGGGTCGTAGCTGATCCCGGAGAGCGGGATCCATTCGGCCTCGATTTCGTCGCCCAAGTCCAGCCCGGCCACTTCGATCTCTACCTGCTTGGCGCCGAGCTCTTTGGAGACACGGTCGAAAAAGGCCTGCCACTGAGCGGAATCGAGCTTTTCTGTCATGGTTGCCTCCAGGTCATTGTTGCCGCATACAAGATGGAGGCTGGCGGTCCAGGTTTAAATAGGTACGAACCCCCATATGGGCTCACGCGCGCTCATAGGGGTCCGGCGCACGCAGCAGTTCGTCGATGGTCCCCTGCAGCTGGCTCAAGGCCGATTCGATCTCCGCTTCGCTCCCCCCTGGCTCGGCAGCCCGTTCCAGACGGCGTGCCGCCCGCTGCACACGCTCGGCCGCACAATACCGGGCACCCCCCTGGATGCGATGGGCCAAGGCCCGCAGTTGCTCCCGGTCCGGGCCGGCGCGAAACGCCAACTGCTCACGCTTAGCCTTGAGATCGGCAAGCAGCATGCGATAGAGCTCCTGGGCCAGCTCGGGCTTGCCGCCGGTCAGGCGGATGGCCTTGGCCGTATCCAGAACCGGGACCTCGACCCCTTCCTCGATACGCGCACGGGGCGCCGCCGGGCGCAGCGCCGCCAACGTCCCCAGCAGCCGGCGTTCCGACACCGGCTTGATCAGCACGGCATCGAAGCCCTGGTCACGCAGACCAGACAGCCGTTGCCGGTGGGTCTCGGCGGTCACCGCGACGATGCGCAGGTCCGGAAACTCGCGACGCAGCTCCACCAGCGCCTCCGGCCCGGAGAGCCTGGGCATGTTCAGGTCCAGCAGTGCCACGTCGGGCGGTTGCGCGCGCGCGACTTCCAGAGCTGCCAGACCGTCCTCGGCGAACAGGGCCTCGCCATCGTTGCGCGATACATAGACACCCAGCAGGTGACGGTTGAGTTCGTTGTCATCGGCGATCAGCACGCGCAGCCCCCCGAGCCCACGTTCCTGAGCCTCCTCCCCAGCCGTGGCGGTACCGCCCACATCACCGGTGGCGGACCGCCGGCCGGCCTGGGTCAGCAAGCGGTGCAAGCGCCGGGGAGAGACCAAGGTGCTCAGGTGGTGAAACCCGCTCTTGGCCTGGATCGCATCGTGGTGCTCGGCGGCGTGGAAGAAATACTTGGGTGCGGGGACCTGCGAGAGGTCCCCGATGGAGACCTGCAGGTCCGTGTCCACGTCACTGCGGTTGAGGAAATACAGGATCGCATCGTGGCCGCCCTGAGCGTATCGTGAGCGAAAATCACCGAGCTCGGCGGCGTGTTCCACCGACACGCCCCAGGCACGAAGCAGGGCGCCGGTGTAGCGGGCGCGATGCCCGTTGCGGTCGTAGCAGAGCACACGCAGGGGCTGGAGCGGCTCGCGCCGATGATAGGGCGTGGCCTCCTCCCCCATGGCCACAGGGACACGGAACCAGAAGGTGCTCCCCTCCCCGGGCTTGCCGGAGCATCCCGCTTCACCACCTAACCGCTCGACAAAATACTTGGTGATCGAAAGGCCCAGCCCCGTGCCGGCAGCATGTAGGCCGCCGCCTCCTTGTGCGAAGGGCTGAAAGAGCCGCTCGGCCTCCGATGGGTCGATGCCCACCCCGGTGTCGATGACCCGGAACTCGAGCTGCGGATTGGCGCCTTCCTGCAGGTGGACCTCCAGGGCCACATGACCCTCGTCGGTGAACTTCACGGCGTTGCTCAGCAGGTTGATGGCCGCCTGGCGGATGCGCTGGGAATCACCGACCAACCGGTCCGGAATTCGGGGATCCAGGTAAGTGAGAAACTCCAAACCCCGGGCGTGAGCCAGCCGGCCCATCAACGTCACCACCCCCTCCATTTCCTCGTAGAAATCGAAGGGACGGTTGCGCACCTCGACCTCACCGGCCTCGATCTTGGCGTAGTCCAGGATCTCACCGATGAGCAAGAGGAGCTCCGACGCCGCGCGTCGGATGTTTTCGACGTACTCCCGGTGCGCGGGGCCTGCATCGTAGCCCGCCAAGAGGTCGGAGAATCCAGTGATCGCGTTGAGCGGCGTACGCAGCTCGTGGCTGATGTCGGCGAGCCAACGTGACCGGGCCAGCCCCGCAGCCTCCAGCCGGCTCTTCTCCAGCTCCAGTGCCTGGTCCTTGCGATCCAGCTCCTCGATGCGCTGGCGCAGTCTCGCCGATGCAGTGCGTTCTACGCGGTCGGCCCGCTGGAGTTCGGTCCGCAATGCCTCGGCCATCCCGTTGAAGGCCCCGGCGAGCGTGCCGAGTTCGCCCCCATCGCTGGAGGTGACCCGCGCCCCGCGATCCCCCTGTGCCCAGGCGCGCAGCGCCGCGGTGAGTTCGGTGAGCGGGGCACGAATCCCGCGCGCCACCCAGAAGCCGAGGCCGACCCCCAGAGCCGCGGATGTAATCAAGGCCAGCACCACCCGGCCGACACCGAGGCCGGCACCCAGATGGAAACCGAGCAGGAGCCCGCCCACCAGGACGACCGGCAGCACGCCCACCACCAGGAGACGCCAGAACAGGGGCCAGGCTCGCATGGCCACGAATCCTGGCACGTGGCGAAGCACCGCCGCAATCCGTGCACCGGACAGAGGGCGCTGTTTGGGCGGATACTCGGAAGCTCGCGGCCCACCGATGTTCGGCGCTAGAATCGGGACCGGTTCCGCACACGACGCATCTGTTTCGCGGCATGAACGTCCATCCCGTCGAGGAATTGATCGGCAACACCCCGCTGGTGCCTTTGCGCCGGCTCGAAGTGCCAACCGGTGTGTCGATTCTGGCCAAGCTTGAGGGTCAGAACCCGGCCGGCTCGGTCAAAGACCGTCCCGCCCTGTACATGATCCGCGGCGCGGAAGAACGCGGCGAGATCCGGCCAGGTGACACCCTCATCGAGGCCACCTCGGGCAACACCGGCATCGCCCTGGCCATGGCGGCGGCCGTTCGCGGCTACCGCATGGTGTTGATCATGCCGGAGACCATGAGCGCCGAACGGCGGGCCACCATGCGGGCCTACGGTGCCGAGATCGTCCTGGTCTCTGCAGAGGCCGGTATGGAGGGCGCACGCGATCTAGCACTCCAGATGCAGGCCGAGGGGGCGGGGCACGTACTGGATCAGTTCGCCAACCCGGACAACCCCAGGGCCCACTATGAGACCACCGGGCCGGAGATCTGGCGCGACACCGATGGCGGAATCACCCATTTCGTCTCCAGCATGGGCACTACGGGGACCATCATGGGCACGTCGCGCTATCTCAAGGAGAAAAATCCGGCGATCGAGATTGTGGGTGTACATCCGGCCGAGGGCGCGAAGATCCCAGGCATCCGCCGCTGGCCGGAGGCCTATCTTCCCAAGATCTACGAGCCGCGCCGGGTGGATGGGGTCCTCGAGGTGGGACAAGAGGAGGCCGAAGAGACCATGCGCCGGCTGGCCCGGGAAGAAGGGATCTTCTGCGGTGTCTCGGCCGGGGGCGCGGTGGCTGCGGCCTTGCGCCTGGCGCAGGGACTGGAGCAGGGCCTGATCGTGGTGATCGTCCCCGACCGGGGGGATCGCTACATTTCTACCGGGGTGTTCCCCGCATGAACGTGCTGGTCTTCGACATCGAGACGATTCCCGATCTGGAGGCGGGGCGGCAGCTCTATGGCCTGGAGGGCCTCTCGGACGAGGACGTGGGCAAGGCCATGGCGCACCTACGCCAGCAGAAGACCGGCAGTGAGTTCATGCCCCATCACCTGCACCGGATCGTGGCCATCTCCGTGGTGCTGCGTGCACGGGACGAGTTGCGCGTGTGGTCGCTGGGCAACGCCCAGTCGGGCGAAGCCGAGTTGCTACGCCGCTTCTACGACGGCGTGGAGCGCTTCTCTCCGGTGCTGGTGTCGTGGAACGGTGGAGGCTTCGACCTGCCGGTGCTCCACTATCGTTCGCTGCTCCATGGGATCAGCGCGGGCCGCTACTGGGAGGTCGGCGAGGAGGACCAGACCTTTCGATACAACAACTATCTCTCACGCTACCATTGGCGGCACATCGACCTCATGGACGTGCTCGCCGGTTTTCAGTCGCGGGCCAGTGCACCGCTGGACGAGCTCGCCACGTTGTGTGGTTTCCCCGGCAAGCAGGGGATGGCCGGCGACCAGGTCTGGAGCGCCTGGCTGGACGGACGCATCGACGACATTCGCGACTACTGCGAGACAGACGTGTTGAATACCTACCTCATCTATCTGCGCTTCGAGCTCCTGCGCGCACGTCTGGACGCGGGCGCCTACGAGGACGAGTGCGAGCGGCTGCGCAGTCTGCTGGCGGCTTCCGGACGGCCCCATCTCCAGCGTTTTTTGGAGGCCTGGAACGCGCAGCGCGCCCCGGCCTGAGGCGGGATTGTCCGGACTCGAAGCACTGGATCCAGGCGGACCTGCGCTGTGGGGTGCTGCAGGCGTCCTGGCCTTCGCGGGCCTGGTGCACGGCACCCTGGGGCTGGGCTTTCCCATGACCGCTACGCCTCTGCTCGCCCTGTTCCTCGACCTGCGCAGCGCAATCCTCGTCACCCTGCTGCCTACCGTGGCCGTGAACTTGGTCAGTATCCTGCGCGGCGGACGCTGGAGCCGCAGCCTGGGGCGCTACTGGCCTTTGGCAGCCTATACCGTGGCTGGAAGCGCGATGGGTACCACCTTGCTGATCGTTACGCCCCCCGAGCCCTATCGGCTATGGCTCGCCGGCATCATCTTGCTCTATCTCAACCTCGACCGGTTGCATGGCCACGGTCCCCACTGGGTGCATGAGCACCGGGCCCTGGCTCTGGCGGTGTTCGGGCTGGCGGCAGGGCTGAGCGTAGGGACGGTCAACGTGATGGTGCCCCTGCTGATCATCCTGTTCCTGGAGCTCGATGAACCGCCGCTCGTCATGGTGCAGGTGTTCAACCTGTGTTTTCTCGGGGGCAAACTGGCCCAGATGGGTGCTTTCGCCTCGGCGGGGCTGTTCGACGCCGCGGTGGCGACCACCACCCTGCCACTGCTGGCGGCGGGCCTGGCGGGACTCGCGGTGGGAATGGCCATTCGGGATCGAATTCCGGAGCGCGCCTACCGTCGAGCGCTACGGGCCGTCCTGTGGGTGGTCGCACTGGTGCAGCTCATCCAGTTCGGCGCCTGGCTGCACGCGACCCTCGGGCCGGCTTACGGAGGTACCGTACGGACCGCGTCCACCGGATGACGGACACCCTCGAGCCGCCGGCCAACTCGTCGCCGGCTCAGCCGGAAACGCACCCGCCCTGACGCCCGGACGTGCCCGCCCCAGGGGGCGGGTCGAAAGAAAAACAAAAGGCCATGCAAGCATGGCCTTTGAGGCGGATCCGTCCGGTTTTGCAGGAGGATATACCGGACGCGTTCTTCTTATCCCATCCTGCCGTCGGGCTCGCGGAACCCCTCCGGAGCTCAGAACAGCACCGAGAGTTGCAGATCGGCCGACACCTGATACATCTCGATCTTGCCGGGCACCCCGAAGGCGGTCTGGTCGGTCTTCACCGAGGTGGTGGGTGCATACATCAGGGCCAGCGACAGCTCGGCGAAATCACGCGGCTTCCACGTGGCCCCCGCCGTGATGTGCCACTTCACAGTAGCCGGAGCCAGCACGTTGAACAGCACCTGGTCCTTGGGGATGGGCTGATCGTTGTAGGCCACGCCGAAACGCGCCGTCCATTGGGGATTGAACTGGTAGGCGACCCCCAGGCGATAGACGTTGATGTCCTTCCAGCCGAAACCAAGCCCGTCTTTCTGCCCCAGCGCGGTGCTCGGCGGCAGCGTGCTGAAGTCCGTGCCGGGCGGGAAGGTCGGGCCGGGCTGCGTCGGATTGTTGTTGAAGACCGGCCCGGGATTGGAGATGGACTTCACGCCTTCGTAGAAGATGCGCTGCCAGTCGAAGGCCACCGTCAGGCCGGTACCCGACTGCCACGAGATGCCGGCGGTGATATTGCCAGGGATGTCGAAATCACCGTCCTCGGCAAACAGGTCGGAATATTTGTCGAACTTGCCCATGTAGATGGGGCTGGCGCCGGCAATCCCCAGCGAGAACTGATCGGTGATCTTCCCCACGTAACCGGCACGCACACCCACACCCCACACGATTTCGTCGCCATTGCCGGTGAGGGTGGTCGAAGGCGTGGTGGGCTGCCCCGTGGTCTGGCAGGAACCGGCACTGGTCGGGTTGGACAGGGCCGTGGACGTGAAACACTGGAAGTTCTCCAAGCCCTCGGCCTTGAACTTCTGCATGGCGATCAGAGGGGCGATGCCGATTGCATGGCGGTCGGCGAACTTGAAGCTCACGCTGGGGGCAAAGATGAGCTGGGACAAATCGACGCTGAGCGGTCGCGAAGCGCCCCCGAGCCCGCCTGGATCGAAGAGGTTGTTCTTGTACGTGCTGTTCATGCCCCCGTTGCCGTAAAAGGCGAAACCCACCGCCCAGCTGTCGTTCACCTGATAGCTAAATCCCCCGGCCGGTACAGGAAAGATGCGGTTGGAGCTGCTGTCGGACTGCTTGCCCGGCCCGAACGGCGGATCCGGAAACTCCAGCGTCGCCTTGCGGATGGGGATGAAGCCGCGCACGTCCATATCGGCACGCGTGCCCACGAAACTGGTGGCTGCCGGATTCACCGCCGCTGTCAGCGCATCTTGTGGCGCAGAAACCACAGCTCCGGCCATGCCCATGGCCTTGGCCCCCCAGGCCAGCGAGAAATAACCGGTGGTGGCATTGGAGATCGACGGTACGGCACAGGCCAGCGCCACGGCCGCCCCAAGCACGGATCCACGGGAAAATGTACGCATCCTGACTACCCTCCCAATCGGAAATTGTTGCGAAAACAACGCGTGCGAAATATCCCACAAAACGTTTCGCAGTCGCAACATCAATCCATGCAAAATAATATTTAGATATTCGAATATCGTTATTTAATGAATACCCTTCTGGATTAGGCAGGTGGCACATCGATACGCCGAAAAGACCTGCGCCGGCCGCCTTGCACGTTGCAGCCCCCACTCTATGCCCGGATCACCGCGAAAACGGCTGACCGATCATCGCCCAAATGGCGTGCCCCTCGTCCGAGTAGGCCCAGTCCAGCCGCACGGGCTGGCGGAAGGCCATCAGCCTCACGCCCAGCCCCACGTCCCATTTCAGGTCGTCCAAGAAAAGCGCCCCGTCGTAGTCGGGTCCCACACGGCCCGCCTCCACGAAAGCCGCCACTTGCCACCAGTCGATCTCGAACTGCTTGATCAGCGGCAGTGTTTCCAGGCCATTGACCTGCGGCGTCAGGCGCAGCTCCGCGGCATAGTAGACAGCCGCCTTGTCCATGAACCGCGAGCTCGGATAGGCCCGTAGGCGATCATACCCGCCCAGCGTCGAGCCAAAACCCGGGGGTGGGCGGTGCGCCACCTCACCGGTGCTCGGGTCCACGCGCCAGGTCGGGGTATACGAAGTCCAGAATCCCAGTGTCAACACCCGCTGCCGGAACCAGCGCGTCCTGCCCAGGCCGAGGTATTTACTGACCTCCAACGCGAGGTTGGTCCACGAGTTACTGCTGTCCAGCCAGCCGGGGTCGGCGACGAACACCAATTTCTGGCGGCTGCCGAAGCTGGGATTGGGCAGGAAATCGGTGTTGTCGTAGTCGAGCCAGAGCTCGACGCCATTGGTCCTGGCGGCCGGCGCCTTGCCGCCGTCGCGTTTCTGCAGGTCCCGGTTGCGGTAGAACAAACGCATCCCGGCGAGGGTCCTGCCGCTGGACAATGGATTCCAGACGTAACCACCGCGCGGCTCGGAGACCCGCATGCCACGCCGCGTACGAAAAAGGGTGAGGGGCGCCTCGCGCCCGGCACCGAGAGGCAGTACGTAGCGCAAGGCCAGCCGCAGATACAGATCGTCGGTGGGTCCCGAAACGAACTGATCCTTGCCCGAGTCGTTGGACCCGAAACGCACACCAGTCTCCGGGTCGACGCCTTCGTAGAAGCGCTGCTGCGTGAAATGACTCCCCTGCGCTGCACCATCGAGGAACAGGCGGCCCTGCTCGCCCAGACGCAGGTTGCGCACGAAGCCCCCCAGCAACCAGGAGTCGTTGCCCGTGTAGAAGGCCGTGGCGGCAAACCCCAGCTCGGGGCGCAGGAAGCCGGCTCCGAGGACCGCGAGCCCGCCCCCGGTCTCCAGAGACTCGGTGGAGAAGACGTAAGGGAGCACACCCCAGCGACTGCCCCCAAACCGGTCCCCTTCGTCCAGCGTCACATAGTCTGCCCCAGCCCAGCGCCCGCCCAATAGGACCAGCATAAGGGCCAGGACGAGCACGCTGCGCATGGGGGCTCCCAGGCGAGCAGCAACATCAAAGACTCTATCCAATCCCGAGCGGCACCACAGACGGGATCCCAGTTCGAGGGCCGCGCCCTGGCCCCCTGGAAATGCTTGCAACCGGGCGGCTCGGGTGGCACCTTTCGAGCCCGTGTTCCAGAAAGACACGAAACCGCGGTGAACGCCTCGCTGATCGCCTGCCCGGATTGCGACCTGCTCCAGCACAAGCCCCTCGTTCCCCCTGGTGGTGTGGCGCGCTGCCGGCGCTGTGGTGCCGGATTGTACAGGCGTGTTCCCGGCGGCGTGGATCGCACGCTCGCCCTGGCACTTGCAGGCTTGGTGCTGTTCGCGGTCGCCAATCTCTTTCCCCTATTGTCGGTGCGGTTGGGCGAAGACCTCGTCTCGGCCACCCTGGCCGCCGCCGTGAAAGCGCTCTGGGACCAGGGCGAACTCGCCCTGGCGGGGCTGGTCGCCGGGACCTGCATCGTGGCACCGCTCCTCGTGCTGCTGTCGATCCTGTACGTGTTCGCGCCGCTACACTTCGGGCGTCTGCCGCCCGCCGTGGCACCGGTGGTCCGCTCTCTGCACGCCTTTCAGGCATGGAACATGATGGAGGTGTTCCTGCTCGGGATCCTCGTGACGGTGGTCAAGCTGGCCAAGATGGCCACCATCCTCCCCGGGCCGGGCGTCGTGGCGTTCTTTATGCTGATCTTCCTGCTCGCCGCAGCCGCCACGGCCATGGACACCGAGGCCGTCTGGGCCCGCATCGGCATCCGATGACGGGG
Organism: Gammaproteobacteria bacterium; assembly: GCA_027030565.1. Lineage (GTDB taxonomy): Bacteria > Pseudomonadota > Gammaproteobacteria > JAJDOJ01 > JAJDOJ01 > JALVEU01. The sequence continues at coordinate 15,368 of JALVEU010000010.1, forward strand.
ACGCACAGCGCACTTCGCCTGGGCCTGGCTGGGTGTCACAGCTGCCAGCTGCTGCTACGCGTGCCCGCACGAGTCCGCAGCAGCACCCTACGCTGCCCCCGCTGCGGCGCTGTGGTACACCCCCGCAAGCCGCGCAGCCTCTCACGCACCTGGGCCCTGCTCCTGGCTGCCTATGTCTTCTATGTGCCGGCCATGGTGCTGCCCATCACCCGCATCACCACGCTGGGACGTCTACAGGAAGACACCATCATGAGTGGGGTGGTCTATTTCTTTCAGAGCGGTGAATGGCCCATCGGGCTCGTCATCTTCGTGGCCAGTGTGTTCGTCCCGGTCCTGAAGCTGCTCATCCTGTCCCTGCTGGCCGTGTCGGTGCAGTGGCGGTCGCAGTGGCGGCCCCGCGACCGCACCCGCTTGTACCGGATCACGGAGATGGTCGGCCACTGGTCCATGGTGGACGTCTACGTGGTCACCCTCCTGGTGGCCCTGGTCAAGGCCGGTGCGCTCGCCAGTATCGAAGTGGGCCCAGCGGCCTTCTACTTCGCCAGCGTGGTCGTCCTCACGATCCTCGCCGCCAATGCCTTCGACCCACGCCTCATCTGGGACGCGCTGGAGGAGGCGGCGTGACGGATCCCGTCTCGCAGGGCCCCGAAGAGATCCCACCGGCGCTGGTGGAAGAGCGCTCCGGCTGGTCGGTGGTTTGGCTCATCCCCATCGTGGCCGTGGTGGTGGGTGGTTGGCTCGCCTATCGGGCCATCATGGAAAAAGGGCCCGAGATCACCATCGTCTTCGAGTCGGCGGCCGGACTGGAGGCCGGCAAGACCAAGGTCAAGTACAAGGACGTCGAAGTGGGCGAGGTCACCGACGTGCGATTCAATGAGGACCTCAGCAAGGTCCTGGTCACCGCCGAGCTGCAGCCCAGCATGCGGGACCATCTGCGCGAGGGCACGCGGTTCTGGGTGGTCACGGCTCGCCTGGCCGCCGGGCAGGTCTCGGGCCTGAGCACCCTGTTGTCCGGGGCCTACATCGCCATGGACCCAACCGGGACCGGAAGGCCGCAGCGTAGCTTCGTCGGCCTGAACAAGCCGCCGGTGATCACCGGCCGGACGCCGGGCACCCGCTACCGGCTCGAGGCCGAGAGCCTGGGTTCCATCGAAGCCGGTTCTCCCGTCTACTATCGCAAGATCCGTGTCGGCCAGGTGGAGAGCTACGAGCTGCGGGAGGACGGCAGCGGGATCGTCTTCGGCATCTTCATTCGGGCGCCCTACGACCGGCTCGTCCACGAGAACACCCGCTTCTGGAACGCCAGTGGGATCGAAGTCAGCCTCAACGCCGAGGGCTTTCGGCTGCGTACCGAATCCCTGGTCTCGATGCTCATCGGGGGCATCGCCTTCGATACGCCCGAGAACCTGGAGCGCAGCGGGCCGGCCAAGCCTGGGACCCTCTTCCGGCTCTACAGCTCACGCGAAGAGACCACCCGGCCGGAGTACCAGCGCAAGGAGCGCTATCTCATCTACTTCACCGATTCGGTCCGCGGCCTCAAAGTGGGCGCCCCCGTTCTGATCCGGGGCATCGAGGTGGGCAAGGTGGTGGACGTGAAGTTCGAGTTCGATGTGGATACGCTGGACTTTCGCGTCCCGGTGCTCATCGAGATCGAGCCGGACCGAGTTCAGCTCACCGGCAGTGGGGACAAGGGTCCGGGGCGCGCATTCGACGAAGAACTGGTCGCTGGCGGACTCCGTGCCCAGCTGAGCACCGGCAACCTCCTCACCGGCCAGCTCCTCATCGAACTGGAGATGCATCCCGAGGTGCCCCCCGGGAAGCTCCGCGTGGAGCACGGCTACAAGGTGATCCCCAGCATTCCCGGCGAGATCGACCGATTCAAACAGGGGCTGCTCGGGGTATTGCAGAAGATCCAGCGGCTCCCGCTCGACCAGATCGCCGAGAATCTCAACGCGACCCTGGCCGGAACGAACCGGATCGCCAACTCGCCCGAGCTACTCCAGGCGCTGGAGCATCTCAACGCCACACTGGCCGAGACGCAGACGGTGGCGAACGACCTGAGCACCAAGACACTTCCGCGGCTGGAGGCGGTGCTTCAGGAGGCCCACCGAACACTGAACGACCTGGGTGGTCTGGTGCGTTCCGACTCACCCCTGTACCAGGAACTGATGGTGATGGTGAAGGAGCTGTCGGCCTCGGCCCGCTCCATCCGCATGATGTCCAGCTATCTCGAGCAGCACCCCGAGGCGCTGCTCAAGGGGAAGAGACCGTAGGAGCCCAATCATGAAAATGCCCTTTCTCAGCGTTCCGCCTCCGTGGTGGATCCTGCTCCTGACCACGCTGGCCGGATGCAGCACTTCCCCGCCGACCCACTTCTACATCCTGACCCCCGCGGGAGACACAGCCGGATCGCCCGCGCAGGGGGAGCGCAGCATCGTGGCCGTCGGTCCCGTGGAAGTCTCCGCCTATCTCGATCGCTCCCAGATCATCGTTCGAGAGGGTCCCACGCGGCTGCGGCTCGCCGACTTCCACCAATGGGCCGAACCGCTCGAGCGCAACATCGCCACCGTGCTGGCCGAGGATCTCCGCGCCATGCTCCCGGGGACCCAACCCATCGTGCAGCCCTGGAGTGACCTGCGCAGCGACTATCGCGTGCTCGCCAAGGTCCTGCGCTTTGACAGCGACGCCCACGGACGCGTGGTGTTGCATGCCAGCTGGGCCGTGGTGGGCGGCAGAGAGCGGCGCTATCGGGTGGTACGCGACTCGTTCATCGAGACCCAAGCCGAGGGTACGGATTTCGAGCACGTGGTCCTTGCCATGAGCGAGGCGCTTCATCGGCTGGCCGCAGAGATGGCCGAA
>JALVEU010000011.1 GCA_027030565.1 Gammaproteobacteria bacterium
GGCGCCTATGGTGCAGGCGCCGGCTACAACGGAGATGTCGGCGCTTTTCGCTTCTTCTCCTATCGGGACCCGCGACTCATCGGGACACTGGAGGATTTCGACCGCTCACTGGACTGGTTGGCCGAGGAGGCCACGGAGCGTGAACTCGAGGAAGCAGTGCTCAACGTGATCAGCGACATCGACCGACCCGACTCTCCGGCCGGCGAGGCCATCGGCACCTTCTTCGCGAACCTGTATGGACGCACGCCCGAGTGGCGGCGGGCGTTCAGACGCCGCGTGCTCGCAGTCACACTCGACGACCTGCGCCGTGTCGCCGACACCTACCTCGATCCCGCCAAGGCCCACGTCGCGGTCGTCGCCAGCCCACAGACTCTTCAGGCACACCAGGATGCCCTGAAACTGGAGATCATCTCCGTGTGAGGGCCGAACGGCCTGCACCTCGCGCCCCGCGGGCTGCGCATCCAGCGACGTCTCACCCCTCTTGTTGGAAACCGACGAGGCGGTAGCGGGTTGTGCTAGGATTTCCGCCCGATCAAGGACCTGCGTAAGCCACTGTCATGCCCTCCACCCTGTTTCGCCATGCCGGCCCGTGGCTGGCTGTGCTCGTTCTGCTGTGCACCACCCTGCAGGCGGCCGAGCGCGTCGCGCCCGACGAGGAGCTCATCGACCGCATCGTCGCCATCGCCGGCGACAGCCCGATCACTGCACGTGACCTGGACGCCCGGCTGCGTCTGGTGACCAATACCCTCCGCGAGAAGGGGGCGGCGTTGCCCCCACCCGAGGTGCTGCGCAGACAGGTACTGGAACGGCTCATCCTGGAACGCCTGCAGCTCGAGCAGGCAAAACGCCGTGGCATCCGTATCGACGACGGCACCCTCAACGAGGTGCTGCGCGGCCTCGCCAAGCAGAACGGCATGACCGTGGAAGAGTTGCGCGACTCGCTCCTGGCCAAAGGCGTGGACTGGGAACAGTTTCGGGAACAGCTGCGTACCGAGCTGACCATCGAGAAGCTGCGCACCCGCGTCATCGGACGCAGGATCCAGGTCACCGACCGGGAGATCGACGAGTTCCTGAGACAGCGCGGTGCCGTCCTGCAGAGCGACATGGCGTATCGCGTGCGTCACATCCTCGTCGCAGTGCCGGAAGGCGCGAGCGCCGAGCAGATCCAAGCGGCCAAGCAGCGCGCGGAGGACATCCGCAAGCGGGCGCTGGCGGGCGAGGATTTCGCCCAGCTGGCCATCCGCGAGTCCGAAGGCATGCTGGCCCTGGAGGGCGGCGACCTGGGGTGGCGTAAGGCCGAGGACCTGCCCACGCTGTTCGCCGACCGGGTCCCCAAGATGAAGCCGGGCGAGATCAGCGAGGTCTTTCGCAGCCCCAGCGGTTTCCACATCATCAAGCTGGAGGACCGACGTGGCACCACCAAGGCCGTGGTGCGCCAGACGCATGCGCGACACATCCTCGTCAAGCCCAAGCCGGGCGAGACGGATGCCGAGGTGCGCGAGCGCCTGGCCTCCCTGCGTCGGCGCATCCAGGCCGGCGAAGACTTCGCCGAACTGGCCAAGGCCCATTCCGAAGACACCGGCTCGGCCGTGCGCGGGGGCGACCTCGGGTGGTTGAGCCCGGGCAGCACGGTCCCGGAGTTCGAGGAGGTCATGGACAGACTTCGGCCCGGCGAGCTCAGTGAGCCGTTCAAGAGCCCGTTCGGCTGGCACCTCGTGCAGGTGCTCGACCGGCGCGACGTGGACAACAGCCAGGAGGCCATCCGTGAGCGCGTGCGCGAGATCCTGGGCAACCGCAAGCTCGAAGAGGAGACCGAGCTGTGGCTGCGCCGCCTCCGCGACCAGTCCTTCGTGGAGATCGTCGATCCCGAGCTGATCGTGGAGGACTTCTGAGTTCGGGAGCGCCTGAGCCGTGACACCCGAGCTGCACATTGCCGTCACGCCGGGAGATCCCGCCGGTGTCGGCCCCGATCTGGTGGTCCAGGCCGCTCAGCAGGCCTGGCCGTTTGCGTGGGTGGTCCTGGGCGATCCCCAGACCCTGGGCCAAAGGGCCGCCGTATTGGGGCTGCGCCTGCGTCTGCGCCAGTGGGATCCCGGCGACCCCGGTGAGCCGTCCCCGCCCGGCGAGCTATGGGTGTGGCCACATCCGCTGGAGCGACCCGCCGAGCCCGGACACCCCGACACCGCCCACGTACGCAACACGCTGAGCGCCTTGGAGCACGGGGTCCGGGCCTGTCTGGACGGCGCATTCCAGGCCCTGGTCACTGGCCCACTGAACAAGGCCCTGATCAACAGCGCCGGTATCGCCTTCACCGGCCATACCGAGTACATCGCCGCGATCACCGGGGGCGATCCGGTGATGATGCTCACGGCGCCCGGGCTGCGCGTGGCCCTGGTGACCACGCACTTGCCCCTGGCCCGGGTGTCCGAGGCGATCACCCGAGAGCGCCTCGGGCGTACTCTGCGGGTACTGGACCGCAACCTGCGCCGACGCTTCGGGATCAACGCGCCCCGTATCCTCGTCTGCGGGCTCAATCCGCACGCCGGTGAGCAGGGCCACCTGGGTCGCGAGGAGATCGAAGTGATCCAGCCTGCACTGGAAGACGCAGCAGCCGACGGCATGCACGTAACCGGCCCCGTGCCTGCCGACACGGCCTTCACGCCCGAGCGCCTGCGCCACTGTGACGTGGTACTCGCCATGTATCATGATCAAGGCCTACCCGTGATCAAGCATCTGGGGTTTGGCCGCACCGTGAACGTCACGCTGGGCCTGCCGATCGTGCGGACCTCAGTGGACCACGGCACCGCCTACGCGCTGGCCGGCACGGGACGGGCCAAGCCACACAGCTTCGAGGCCGCCCTACGCCTGGCCGCCGAGCTGGCCGGTTGATCAGCGTACGTGAAAGCCGGTGATGGCGCGGGGCTCGGCGGGCTCGCAGCTGACCCGGGTCACCCGTGCGTACGGCGGTCCCTCCCAGAGCCACGCGCTCAGCGTTTCCACCGCCACCCGATCCCCGCAGGCGTAAACCTCGACGCTGCCATCGGGCAGATTGCGCACGTAGCCACGCAGACCCAGGGCGCGGGCCTGTTCCTGGGTGGTGGCGCGAAAGAAGACACCCTGTACGCGCCCCTCCACGCGGCACAGCACACAATGCTCGCTCATCCGTCCACCGGGTCCTCAAGTGCCACCTCAGAGCGCCCGATGTCGTCTTCGAGCAGCTCGGCGGTGACCGGGCCGGCGTGCACCCTGAAGATCACGCCTTCGGGATCGATCACGTAAGTCACGGGCAGCGCAAGGATGTAGCCGATCGTCGTGCGCGGATGAGGCGGGCTGCGTAGGACGGGATAGTCGATGAACTGCTCCTCGATGAACCGTTCGAGCACCCTGTGGGGAATCTCCTCGAAATTGACGCCGAGGAGCACGACATCGTCCGCGGCGTGGCGCTGGTGGAACAGGACGAGCTCCGGAATCTCCTCACGGCACGGGGGACACCAGGTCGCCCAGAAATTGACCACCACCCAGCGCCCACGGTAGTCCTCCAAATCATGGATCCGGCCGTACATGTCCGGCAGCCGCAACCGGGCGGGATCGCCGGGCCGGCCGAACGCGGAGGCCTGAGTCGCGCAGAGCAGTAACGCCCACCCCAACGCGACGAGAATGCTTCGCGCGGCCATGGGGCACCTCCATCTTCCCTTGTCTCGTGGTTGATATAATCCGCCCTTACTGAGCGTTTGCAAGCCCAAGGAGCCGGCATGGCCGAACAACCCGTGGTGATCTACCACAACCCCCGCTGCTCCAAGTCGCGGGCGGCATTGAAGCTCCTTGAGGAGCGGGGGATCGAGCCCAAGATCGTCAAGTACCTGGAAACCCCGCCGGACCACGACACGCTGAAGTGGATCCTCGACCGGCTGGGCATGAAGCCGCGTGAGCTCATGCGCCGGAAGGAAAAGGAATACAAGGCCCTGGGGCTGGACGATCCCAACCTCAGTGACGACCAGCTCATCGATGCCATGGTCGAGCACCCGCGACTGATCGAACGCCCCATCGTGGTGGTCGGCGACAAGGTGGCACTCGGCCGACCGCCGGAGCAGGTGCTGGACATCCTCCCGTGAGCGAGATTCTGGTCCTGTACTACAGCCGTTACGGCAACACCGCGGCCATGGCGCGGCGCATTGCGCATGGAATCGAGGCCGTGGAGGGGATGCGTGCCCGGCTGCGCACCGTACCGCCCGTTTCCCCCGAGTGCGCCGCGGTGGCGCCGGAAGTGCCCGAAGCAGGTCCGCCCTATGCCACCATGGACGACCTGCGCGAGTGCGCCGGTCTCGCCTTCGGCAGTCCCACGCGCTTCGGCAACATGGCCGCGCCCCTGAAGCACTTCATCGACCAGACCGGCAGCATATGGATGCAGGGTGCGCTGGTGGGCAAGCCGGCCGCCGTATTCACCTCCACCGCCAGCCTCCACGGAGGCCAGGAGACCACCCTGCTCTCCATGATGCTGCCCCTGCTGCACCACGGCATGCTGATCGTGGGGCTCCCCTACACGGAGAAAACGCTCCTTAGCACCACCACCGGGGGCACCCCCTATGGAGCGAGCCACGTGGCAGGCCCTGAGGATCGCAACCCGCTGAGCGAAGAGGAGAAACGCTTGTGCCTGGCCCTCGGCCGGCGACTGGCGGAAATCGCCCGGCGCCTGCAGCACGAGTCGTGAAGCACCGACAGCGTGCCCGCTGGGCCGCACTGGCCGGCCACCTGGCCCTGATCGTGGCGGTGGTGGTCTGGACCACGTGGATCGACCCACCCCAACGTATCCCGCGCGCCCTGGCGCTCGTTCTGCTCACCCTGCCGTTGCTCGTGCCCTTGCGCGGCGTGCTGCACGCCAGGCCCTACACACACGCCTGGGTATTGTTCGTGGCGATGGGCTATTTCGTCCTCGGCGTATGGCATGCGGCCGTGCCCGCCGAGCGGCTCTATGGGCTCACGCTGGTCACCGCCTCGCTGCTGTGGTTCTTTGGAGCCATGTTCTACGTGCGCTTCAGCCACCCCTCCGCATGATCGAGATCGAAGTCGCCCGGTTCAACAGCCTGCACCGTCCCGGTGCGCCCCTGAGCCCCCAACGAGTGGTGCTGCCCGAGGGTGCCACGGTGAGCGACGCCCTGGAACGCCTGGGCCTCGCCGGCAGCGGGGCGTTTTTGGTGCTGCTCAACGGACGCAATGTCCTACGGGGCTTCGGTCTGGAAACGGGCCTCGAACGGGACCCACCGCTGCACAACGGCGACCGCCTCGCCTTGTCCGGTCCGATCCCTTACAGCCGCGGATACGGGTCGCCCGTGGTGTGACTGGCTCCATTGACGTACGTCAATGGAATTCCAGACCTAGATCAAGGTATTTCCTGCCACTTAACCTGGATTAAGACCCGCGTGCCGGGTTTTCCCTAGGTTGGATCGACCGAGTCTCCCTGCGAGGCCGATTGCCGTTCCGAGTCGATCCAGCCAAAGGAGCCTTCCCGCTATGAGAACGAGAACGATGCTGCTCGGAATCCTGTTGCTGCTATGCCTCCCGTTGCAGCAGGTCGCCGCCAAGAGCGAGAGTCCCCAGAGCAAGGGGTCCTCGCCGGAACAAAAGGCCAATGTGAAGTGCCTGAACTGCCACCGCGCCACCAATGCCCAGCTTGTGCGTGACTGGGAAACGAGCGCGCATTCCAAGAATGGCGTGGTCTGCGCCCACTGCCACGGGCTGAAGCACACCACCGCCGAGGACGCCAAGGAAGCGCGGCTTCCCACCCCCGACACCTGCAAGGAATGTCACG
>JALVEU010000012.1 GCA_027030565.1 Gammaproteobacteria bacterium
ATTCCGGAGGAGCTGCTGGTGGATCCCGGCCCGTGCGACCACGAGGCGCTGGCGGCCATGCTCTCGGCCCAGAGGGGCGGCGATGTGCGCATCGTCCGGGCACCACGCGGCCGGCGCGCCCGCTGGCTGGAGATGGCGCGGCGTAACGCCACTCACGCCCTTACGGCGCGTCTGGCGGCCGAGCAGGGCCACCGGCAGCGCCTCGAGGCGCTGCGTGAAACCCTGGGGCTCGATCGCCCCTTGGGTCGGATCGAATGCTTCGACATCAGTCATACGGCCGGGGAGGCGACGGTGGCCGCCTGCGTGGTGTTCGATGCCGAGGGCCCGCGCAAATCCGACTACCGCAGGTTCAACATCCGGGAGGCGGCACCCGGAGACGACTACGCCGCCATGGAAGAGGTGCTGCGACGCCGGTTTCGCCGATGGGCGTCCGAAGGCACAAGCCCCCCCGATCTGCTGCTCATCGACGGCGGGCCCGGCCAGGTGGCCCGCGCCGTTCAGGTGCTCCGCGAGTTCGGGGCCGACGAGGTGTGTGTGCTGGGGATCGCCAAAGGGGAGGGACGCAGGCCCTGTTACGACCACCTCGTGATGCCAGGGCGGCCCGAGGGCATTCACCTGGCGCCCCATTCACCCGCGCTTCACCTGGTGCAGCAGGTACGCGACGAGGCCCACCGGTTCGCGGTGACCGGCCACCGACAACGTCGCGCCCGGGCGCGCACGCGCTCCCCGTTGGAGGAGATCCCGGGGCTCGGGCCCAAACGCCGCCAGCGCCTGCTCAAGCATTTCGGCGGGCTGCGCGGTGTGACACGCGCCGGTGTGGAGGACCTGAGCCGGGTCCCGGGGATCAGCCGCAAGCTGGCTCGGGACATCTACACGGCCCTGCACTCCTGAGCGTACTGTGCCCTGGAACCTGCCCAACGCACTGACACTGCTCAGGATCGTGCTGATCCCGTTGTTCGTGGTGGTGTTCTATCTGCCCTATGCCTGGGCGTTCCCCGCCAGTGCACTGCTGTTCGCCCTGGCGGGGGCCACGGACTGGCTGGACGGCTATCTGGCCCGGCGTCTGGGTCAGACCTCTTCCTTCGGTGCCTTCCTGGATCCAGTGGCCGACAAGCTGTTGGTGGCCGTGGCGCTGGTGGCGCTGGTGGACCGTCACGGGGGAGGATCGCTCTGGCTGGCGGTGCCCGCCATGGTGATCATCGGCCGGGAGATCGTGATCTCGGCACTACGCGAGTGGATGGCGGAGCTCGGTAAGCGGGCCTCGGTGGCCGTTTCCTTCCTGGGCAAGCTCAAGACCACCGTGCAGATCCTGGCGATCCTGCTCCTGCTGTATCACCATCCCCTGTTCGGTCTGCCCACGCACGAGACTGGGCTGGTGCTGCTCAATCTGGCCGCTGCGCTGACGCTCTGGTCCATGGTCTACTATTTGATGGGTGCGCGGCGGGCCGTACAGCAGGCGCTTGACAGCAGATGAGGTTTTCTTAGAATGGCGGCCTGCCGTGCGGGAATAGCTCAGTTGGTAGAGCGCAACCTTGCCAAGGTTGAGGTCGCGGGTTCGAGACCCGTTTCCCGCTCCATCAGCACCGGCCTCGGCGGGTTCGCCGGGGTCTTTTCGTCTGAGGGCACCGTGGTCCTCGCATCCCCGCGGCTGGGTGGCAGAGTGGTTATGCAGCGGCCTGCAAAGCCGTGTACGCCGGTTCGATTCCGACCCCAGCCTCCATTCCGCTCCTTCGACCGGTTCCCGGCCGTACATGGCTCGGGCCGGTCGATCCTGCCCGGGTGGCGAAATCGGTAGACGCAAGGGACTTAAAATCCCTCGGCCTTCTGGCCATGCCGGTTCGAGTCCGGCCCCGGGCATCACTGCGCCACCCAGGTCCCCGTCTCTCGGTTGGGCGTCAGAAAAGGGAGGTTCTCCGAAGGCCGCGGGAAATCCGACCTGGGGATGGTGGAGCCGAGGGGAGTCGAACCCCTGACCTCAGCAGTGCGATTGCTGCGCTCTCCCAACTGAGCTACGGCCCCGGAGGGTGGCAGGCTTTATAACCGGAAGACCTGGGCGAATGCAACCGCAGACCGGTCACTGGCGCTGCGGTTCCCGACGGAGCCGTTTGACCCAGAGACTGGTGGCGCCGGCCACACCGGCCGGCATGGCCAGGAAGTTCACGACTGGGATCATGGTGAGCAACACCAGGCCGGCGCCGAAGCCGAGGGCCAGGGGACGGTTGCGGCGCAACAGGGCGCGCTCCTGCGCAAAGCCCATCCCATGGTTGCCCATGGGGTAGTCCATGTACTCGATGGCGAGCATCCACGCCCCGAACAATGCCCAGAGGACGGGTGCGGCGAGATTCAGCCCCGGGATCAAAAAGAGAGCCAGCAGAGGGATGGTCCAGAGGACGAGATAGACGAGTTTGCGCAGCTCCCCCCAGAGGGCTCGCAGTGCCTCCCTGAGAAGGCTCCGCAATCCCACTTGAGGTCCAGTGGGGGCTTCGCCCACCAGTTCACGCTCCACACGCTCGGCCAAGAGGGCATTGAATGGTGCCCCGAGGAGGTTCGCCACGGGGGTGAAGAGATAGAAGACCACCACCAGGGCGGTGAGCACGAACAGGGGGCGCAGGAACAGCTCCAGCCACTGGAGCCAAGCGGGCAGCCCACCCTCGATCCAGGCCGTCAGCCGGTCCAGCTCACCCCAGCCCCAATAGAGGACACCGCCGAACAAGGCGATGTTGATCAGCAGGGGAATGACGACAAAGCGTCGGATACCCGGGCGATGGACCAGCCGGAGACCCTCCAGAACGTGAATGAAGCCCTGGACCGCAGGGGAGATCATAAATGGTGCTCCTGTGGGTGGGCCGGCGGTGATAGGTTCCCCGCCCGGGCGCGACAAGCACGCTCAGGCATCGAAAGCCCCTCTCCGGGCCGTGTACGGAGCAGCGCCCACGCGCCGCCCTGCAGCTGCGGCCAATGAACAGGGGCCGGCGGGGCCTCAGGACGCGGGTTTGTCGAGGTATTGGGGTTTGTGGATCCAGTAGCCCTGGGCATAGTCCACGCCCAGGTCCGTGAGGCGCTCGAGCACGGCCTGGCTCTCCACGGACTCGGCCACGGTCTCCTTGCCCATGAAATGGGCCAGTTCATTGATGGACTTGACCACGGCGAGGTCCGCGTCGCTCTCGTCCATCCGCTGGACGAACCATCCATCGATCTTGATCTGGTCCACGGGCAGGGTGTTGAGATAGGCATACGAGGAAAGCCCCGTGCCGAAGTCGTCCAGCGCCACCGGGCAGCCCAGGTCACGTAGGGCCTGGATGATCTGGGCGGCCTCGTCCAGCCGTTGCATCGCGGCAGTCTCGGTGATCTCGAAGGCCACCTTGTTGCGAGGGGCCCCGGTCTGCTCGAACTGTTCGACGATGAAATCCAGCAGGGAATCGTCACGCAGCGATTGTCCGGAGAGGTTCACCGCGTAGTGGCCCACACCCCGGTCCGGCGGATGGTCGGCCAGCCATTGAAACGTCCGCGCGATGACCCAGCGGTCCACCGCGGGCATCGACTGGCACTCCTCGGCGGCCCGGACGAACTCGGCCGTGGAGATACTGCGTCCCTGCTCATCGGCCGCGGTCAGCAGCACCTCGTAGTGCCGCGGTCGGCCGGCGGCCGCCAGTACCGGCCGGATCTCCTGGCGGCGCAGCAGCAGGCGGTCATTGGAGAGGATGTCCTTGATCCGGACCGCCCAGTGGGTGAGGCGCTGCTGCCAGGCAATCTGGGTGTCGTCCACGCGGTAGACCCAGACCCGGCCACCGCCCTGGTTCTTGGCTACCTGACGGGCAGAGTCGGCGGACCCGAATATGGCATCGGGGTCGCGCTCCCGCCCCTCGATGCATACGACGCCCACGCTGGCGTCGACGGGGAACGCCATGCCCTCCCAGCGGAAGTCCACGGCGCGGACCGATTCGAGCACCTCCTGGGCCAGCGCCTCGGCGCCCCGTTCGTCGGTGTGCTGAACGAACAGGAGCGCGAACTCGTCGGAGCCCACGCGCGAGACCGTGGCGGTGCGCCCGAAGTCCTCCTTGAGCTGAGCGGCCACTTCACGTAGCAGCTCGTCGCCGGCTGCGTATCCATAGCCATTGTTGAGCACACCGAACTTGTCCAGATCCACCAGGCAGAACACCGCCGAAGTGGTCCGGTCGAGCAGCTGCCGCAGCTTGCGCGTGAGGTAACGCCGGTTGTAGAGCCGGGTGAGGGGGTCGCGCGAGGCCTGTTCGCGGATTTTGCGCTGCAGACGTTCGACGATGGTGTCCGAGAGGCGCTCCACCAGGGGGCGGTCGAAGGGTGAGATCTGGATCTCCGATTCGCGCAGGGCCACCCGGGCGAGGTTCTCCATGGTGAGGCTGCGGACCTTGCCGCTGCTGTGGTCGACGCAGACCACTCGGGTCTTGTCCGGATCGATCCACGCGATCTGCAGGTCGTGCGTCCTGCCCTTGCTGTCGCGCACCCGGACCATCTTGCCGGGGGTGAGCTGGCGCAGCCGGGCGAGCTGCTGTTCCCAGGCGTGCCGGGTCCAGCCTTCTGGCGGGCCCTCGCTGCGCGGGGCCGTGGCCAGGGGCGGCCGGTAACGTACGAATTGATGGGGTTCCGTCGCCGCCTCCCGGTTGGACTCGGAAGCCAATGCATGGGCGATACCGTCCAGGAGCTCCTCGGCGATACGTGGATCCAGCACGACCTTGTCGAGTTCACGCGAGAGCGTATTCAGCAGCGCCTGCCGGGTTTCGGGTTCCAGGGCCCTGCGCTCGTCGGGATTCTCGGCGAGCAGACGGTCCAGCGTCTCCATCTGCGTCCAGAGCAGCGCCCATGTCTCGCCGTCAGGGCCGTCCTCCAGGTAGGCCGCCGCGAGCAGCGTGGTCCATCCGGAATCGAGGAGATCGGCGACGAACCGGTGGGTGCGCCGCTCGGCAAAGTGTGTGGCCAGACGTGCCGCCACGGCCTGTTCGGCCGCCTCGGCGCGGTGGCGGGCGATGCTACGCAGTACGGCACCGACGAAATCCGGGGCGTACTTGCGCAGCTGGCGCCGCTCGAGCTCGGCCAACTGCAGGGAGAGCCGCTTCCAGTCCTCCGGGCCGATCTCGGGCCGTGAAAGCAGGTCTTCGATCAGCCGCTCGACGCGCCGTGCGGTGCGGCGGTCTTCGGAGGTCTTGCGGCTCTGGGTCCACGAACCCAGCCGATCGACACGGTCGACGATCTCGTGCAGCGGGTGACCGGAGCGCACCAGGAACGTCGGGTCCGTGAGCAGGGCCTCGCTCAGCCGGGGCGTGAGCTTCCCGAGCCATTCGCGCGACTGCGGGCTGCTCACCACGCGTTCGTCGGAGAGGCTGCGTTCCATGTAGCCGATGAGGTCGATGGCCTGGGCCAGCCTTCCGGCCGGGCCGGTCCCCATCTCGCCCATTTCCGCGACCAGCGTATCCCGCACCGAATGGCCGGATGCCGCCTCGGATCCCTCATTGCGGGGCCGGTTTCCGGGCCCCTGCTGGAGGCGATGGCGCTCCAGATGGCGCAGCGCCTCGAAGGCCGGACGCAGACGCGTAGCCGTGTCGATCCCGGAACCGCCCGCGCTCGTTTGCTCGACCGGTGGCTCGGCGCCCGCGGCGGCGGGGATGGACTGGGCACGATCCGTGCTAAGCGAGCGCACGGCGGCCCCAGGTGCCGCGGCGGCCTCCGGCGGCTCTTGGGCGTCTTCGTCGGGGTCTACGGTCTCCGGCGGGCGCTGCTCGACGCGTGGCCCCTTTGTATCGCTTGCCGGA
>JALVEU010000013.1 GCA_027030565.1 Gammaproteobacteria bacterium
GGCACGTAGGGAAACTCGACCCCACCGATGGTCTCGTTGGGCGTGTAGTGGACATAGGCGGCCTGCGGATCCAGGTCCAGCTCCTCCTGGGCGGGACAGGTGGTGAAGCCACTCGCCTCGGTGGTGGCGGCGATGCGCACCTGGGCATAGCGGCGCGCCTCGGCGATGGCCTTCTTCGACCACTGCCCGGTGTTGATGTAGTCGGCCCCGTCCCGCTCGCCCAGTAGGTTCAGGGGCACCATGGCGAACTGGCTGGTCGCCCCGCCTTGCAGGAACAGCACCACGTAGTCGTCGCCGATGCCCATGAGCTCGCGCAGATCGGCCTCGGCCTTCTCGGCGATGGCCATGAACGTCTTGCCGCGGTGGCTCATCTCCATGACCGACATGCCGGTGGCCTGATAGTCCAGCATCTCCGCCCGGGCGCGTTCCAGCACCTCGGTAGGCAGCATCGCAGGTCCCGCGCTGAAGTTGAAGGCTCTGCTCATCGAGTTCTCCCAAGAAACTGAATGCAAAGATGATGCTCCAGGTTCTGCGGCTCACACGCCGCAACCTGCGGCAACGTCCGGCTGCGTCCGTCCCGGCTCAGTGCACGGCCGGCGGGGAGGTCCCGGCGGGTTCCTCGTCCTCGCCGCCCAGGCGGGCGATGCGCGTCACCTCCGCCAGCCGCTCCCCCTCCGCCAGGCGGATGAGGATCACACCCTGGGTGTTACGGCCGAGCACCGGAATCTCCGCCACCGGGGTGCGCACCAGAGTCCCGCCGTCGGTGATGAGCATGATCTCGTCTTCCTCGGTCACCAGTGCCGCGCCTACCACCAGACCGTTGCGACCGGCGGTGCGAATCGCGATCACCCCCTGGCCACCCCTGCGATAGACCGGAAAATCCTCCAGCCGGGTCCGTTTGCCGTAGCCCCGCTCGGTGGCCAGCAGCACCGTGGCATGCTCGCGGTCGGCTGGGCGCGCCACGAGCCCGGCGATGACCCGCTGGTCGTCCTCCAGGCGGATACCGCGCACGCCATAGGCCGCGCGCCCCATGGCGCGCACGTCCGCCTCGTGGAAACGGATGGCCTTGCCGGCGTCGGAGACCAGCAGGATGTCGGAATGGCCGTCGGTGATCGCCACGTCCACCAGGCGGTCGTCGGAACGCAAGTCGATGGCGATGATGCCCGTGGACCGCGGTCGCGAGAAGTCCTCGAGCGGCGTCTTCTTGACGATCCCCCGCTCGGTCATCATGAATACGTAGTGATCGGCGTCGTATTCCCGGACCGGCAGCACGGCGTTGATCCGCTCGCCCTTCTCCAGGGGGAGCAGCGTGACCAGGGGCCGGCCTTTGGCCGTGCGCCCGGCCTGTGGAAGCTGGTAGACCTTGAGCCAGTACACGCGCCCCAGGCTGGAGAAACACAGCACCGTGTCGTGGGTGTTGGCCACGAACAGCTTGTCGATGAAGTCCTCTTCCTTGAAGGCGGTGGCCACCTTGCCGCGGCCCCCGCGGCGCTGCGCGCGGTACTCCTCCAGCGGCTGGGATTTGGCGTAACCCGCATGTGAGAGCGTGACCACCACGTCCTGTGGTGGGATGAGATCCGCCTCGGTGAGGTCGGCCTGCGCCTCGACGATCTCCGTGCGCCGCTCGTCCCCGAAGCGTTCCTTCAGTTCCAGGAGCTCGTCGCGGATCACCCGCATCAACCGATCAGGATCCTGCAGGATCTCTATCAGATCCTTAATCGAGTCAAGGAGGTCACTGTAATCTTTGACGATCTTTTCCTGCTCCAGGCCGGTGAGCCGGTGCAGACGCAGATCCAGGATCGCCTGGGCCTGGGCCGGGGAGAGCCGGTAACCCGCCTCGGTCAGGCCGTATTCCTCGCCCACGGTCTCGGGACGCGAGGCCTCCGCCCCAGCGCGGGCCAGCATCTCGGTCACCACGCCCGGCGGCCAGGCACGGGCCAGCAGTCCCGCCTTGGCCTCGGCGGGGCTGCCGGAGGCCTTGATCAAGGCGATGACCTCGTCGATGTTGGCCAGGGCCACGGCCAGTCCTTCCAGGACGTGGGCCTTCTCCCGGGCCTTGCGCAGATCGAAGATCGTGCGTCGGGTGACCACCTCGCGCCGGTGGCGCAGGAACTGCTCCAGGGCGTCCCTCAGGTTCAACAGGCGGGGCTCACCGTCGACCAGGGCCACCATGTTGATGCCAAACACGGTCTGCATGGCCGTGTGCTGATAGAGGTTGTTCAACACCACCTCGGGGAGCTCGCCACGGCGCAGCTCGATGACCATGCGCATGCCTTCCTTGTCGGACTCGTCACGCAGCTCGCTGATGCCCTCGATGCGTTTCTCCTTGACCAGGGCGGCGATCTTCTCCAGCAGCCGGGCCTTGTTGACCTGGTAGGGGAGCTCGGTGACGACGATGCGCTGACGCCCGCTCTTGTCCTCCTCCACATGGGTGCGCGCCCGCACTTGGATGCGCCCGCGCCCCGTACGGTAGGCCTGGTGGATGCCGTGCCGACCATGGATGATGCCGGCGGTGGGGAAGTCCGGCCCGGGGACGTGGGCCATGAGCGCGTCCACGTCCAGAGACGGCTCGTCGATCATGGCCACGCAGGCGTCCACCACCTCGTTGAGATTGTGGGGTGGGATGTTGGTGGCCATGCCCACTGCAATACCGGCCGAGCCGTTGATGAGCAGATTCGGCACCTTGGAGGGCAGGACCACCGGCTCGCGCTCGGAACCGTCGTAGTTGGGGACGAAGTCGACGGTGTCTTTTTCCAGGTCGGCCAGCAGCTCGTGGGCGATGCGCGACATGCGCACCTCGGTGTAACGCATGGCCGCCGGTGGATCCCCGTCCACGGAGCCGAAGTTGCCCTGTCCATCGATGAGGGGATAGCGCAGGGAGAAAGGCTGCGCCATGCGCACGATGGTGTCGTAGACCGCCGCATCGCCGTGCGGATGGTACTTACCGATCACATCACCCACCACGCGGGCGGACTTCTTGTAGGGCTTGTTCCAGTCGTTGCCGAGCTCGTGCATGGCGTACAACACGCGACGATGCACGGGCTTGAGTCCGTCACGGACATCGGGCAGCGCCCGCCCCACGATTACGCTCATGGCGTAATCCAGGTAGGACTGGCGCATCTCGTCTTCCAGATTGATCTGGATGACTTCCTTCGCGAAATCGGCCATAAGGGAGCGTCGAAAGGGGTCGGAGTCGCCTCACGGCGCGGCAGAACGGCGCTGAGGCCACAGATAGCCGATAAAAGTATACCATACGGCCTTTTCCGATTTTCGTGCAGCGGCGCTCACGCGCAACGACAACGCCATCCAAGGCGAGCAGCCCTCCAGTCCGATCCGCCGAGTATCGATCGCCCATGAGTCACGACACCTGGCTGCACCGCATCGCTCGACCCGGCGCCCGGCTCCTGGCGCACACACCGGTGACCCCCAACCAGGTCACCACCGCACGGCTGGTCCTGGGCCTGGTGGCCACCGGTCTGTTCGCCCTGGGCCCCCGGTGGAACCTGGCCGCCGGCCTGGTCTATCTCGCCTCCATGCTCTTCGACCGCATGGACGGGGTGCTGGCGCGCCTCACCGGCCGGACCACCCCCTGGGGTCACAGATACGACCTGGCCGTGGACGCAGTCTGCGACGCGGTGGTGTTCATGGGCATCGGCTGGGGCCTGCGGCACGCCGCACTGGGCCACTGGGCGCCGGTGCTGGGCCTCGTTGCAGGCCTGTCGGTGGCAGCGGTCTTCTGGCTCGTGTTCCGCGTCGAGGCGGTCCGGGGCCCGAGGGCTGCCGAGCTCGGTGGGCGGGCCGGTTTCGATCCAGACGACGCGCTGCTGATCGTGCCTCTGGCGGCGTTCGTCGGACTCACCGAGCCCCTGCTGATCGCCGCGGCGTTCGGGGCCCCGGTGTTTGCGGTGCTCATGTTTCGCCGACTCCGTTCGGTGCTCGAGGGTGGGTGAACGCACCGCAGGCTGGGTGGGCGCCGCCGTGCGCTGGCGCTGGCCCGTGCTCGGTCTGTTCGCCACGGCAGTGGCCGTGGCACTGGCCTACGCAGGCGGACACCTGCGCATGAACACGGACACTGCGGATCTGCTCTCGCCGGATCTGCCGTTCCTCCAGGAATACCGCCGCCACCAGGCCGGCTTTCCCCAGTACACCGACAGCCTGGTGGCAGTGGTGGAGGCCGGTACCCCGGAGGGCGCCCACCGGGGTGCCCTGGAGCTCGCGCGCCGGCTGCGCAGCCATCCGGCGCTCTTCCACGAGGTGTACCTGCCGGGCCTCGACCCGTTCTTCAACCGTCACGCCCTCCTGTTCATGGACCTGGCGAGTTTGCAGCGCACAGCCGAGCGGCTGATCCAGATGCAGCCCTTCTTCGGCCGCGTCCTCCAGGACCCGAGCCTGCGCGGGGTGGCGGAGATGCTGAGGGCGGGTCTGGAAGCCGTGCAAAACGGGCGAACCGTGGATCTGGCCCCCGCCCTGGCCGTGCTCGACCGCGCCATCCGGGCGCGCCTCACCGGCCAGGGCGGCCCGGTCTCGTGGGAGCGCCTGCTGTTCGCGGGCGGGGGCGACGAGCCGGCGCGGCGCTTCGTCCTGTTCCAACCGCGGCTGGACTTCACCAGCCTGTATCCCGCACACCAGGCGTTGGAGGTCGCTCACAGGCTACGGCAGGGCCTGCCGAGCGCCCCGGGCGAGTCGTTGCAGGTACGGCTGACCGGTGAGCCGGCCATGGCCGACGAAGAGATGCGCAGCGTGACCCGGGGCATGGCATGGGCGGCTGGCCTCTCGCTCGGCCTGGTGCTGGTGGTCCTGTATCTGGGGCTGCGCTCGGTGCGCCTCACCGCCGCGGTGCTGGTCACTCTGCTGGCGGGACTTGCGCTCACCGCCGGCTTCGCTGCGCTGGCCGTGGGCACGCTCAACATGATCTCGGTGGTCTTCGCCGTGCTCTACATCGGGCTGGGCGTGGACTTCGGCATCCACTGGACCCTCGGCCTGCGCGAACGCCTGCTCAACGGACAGGCGGTGGTGCCCGCACTGCACCGCGTCGGCCGCAGGCTCGGCCCTGCACTGGGCCTGTGTGCCCTGACCACCGCGGCCGGTTTCTTCGCCTTCATGCCCACGGACTACCGCGGCGTCTCGGAGTTGGGGCTCATCGCCGGCTCCGGCATGATCATCGCCCTGGGCTGCACCCTCACCCTGCTGCCCGCCCTGCTCGGCACCCGGGGGATCGCCGGCGCGGCGCGCGGCTCGGCGGCCGGACTGCCCGAGCGCCTGGCCGCTTGGCCGCTTCGACACGCGGTCCCCGTGCGCTGGACCAGCCTCCTCCTGGTGGGCGCGGCCCTGCTCTTCCTGCCCCGGCTGCATTTCGATCCCGATCCCCTGCACCTGCGCGACCCGCAGGGCGAAGCCGTGGCCACCTACCGGGCGCTGATGCACAGTGGTGAACGCCGCCCGCCGGAGGCCGTCGCCCTGGCCGGCTCGGCAGACCAGGCCGGGGCCATCGCCCGGCGTCTCCAGGCCCTCCCCAGCGTGGGGGAGACCGTGTGGCTGGGCAGTTTCGTTCCCGAGGGACAGGACGAGAAGCTGGCACTGATCGACGAGCTCGCCCTGGTCCTCGGGCCCGAACTGGAGCGCCCGGTCGTGCTGCACCCGGCGCCGCCGGAGGCGGCCCGTGAAGCACTGCGGTCGCTGCATGGGCAATTGCAGGCAATGCGCGACGACGCGCGGCTCCCCCCGCGGCTGCGCGCCCGGATCACCGCCCTTCACGAGAGCCTCGGCGCCT
>JALVEU010000014.1 GCA_027030565.1 Gammaproteobacteria bacterium
CGTGGCGGCCCACGGCCGAACCTCCGGATGCGCGGCCGGACCGGAGCGCCGTCACCCGCGAGCCGGGCGGGGCGCATGCCCGCGCACCTCTGCTGGCCGTGCAGGATCTGGAGGTCCACTTCCCCATTCGCAAGGGAGTGTTCAAGCGCGTGGTCGGCTACGTGCGGGCGGTGGACGGTGTCTCGCTGGAGGTCGCGCCGGCCAGCACCTATGCCCTGGTAGGCGAATCGGGCTGTGGCAAGACCACCCTGGGCAAGGCCATCCTGCAGCTGGTGCGGCCTACGGCCGGCGCGGTGCGTCTGGATGGCGAGCCCGTGGTGGGGCGCCATCTGATGCGGCTCCGCCAGCGGGTGCAGATGGTGTTCCAGGACCCCTACGCCTCGCTGGATCCGCGGATGCGCATCGCCCAGATCCTCGCTGAGGGGGTCGAGGCCCTGCAGCGCCGGCGCCCTGGATCCGAGCAGCTGGCCGAGCTGCTCCGGCAAGTGGGATTGCCCGCCGAGGTCCTGGATCGGTATCCGCACGAGTTCTCCGGAGGACAGCGTCAGCGCATCTGCATCGCGCGGGCACTCGCCGTGGATCCGAAGCTGCTGATCTGTGACGAACCCACCAGCGCCTTGGACGTTTCGGTGCAGGCACAAATCCTCAATCTGCTGCGCGACCTGCAGCGCTCGCGAGACCTGGCCTACCTGTTCATCACCCACGACATCGCCGTGGTGGAGTATCTGGCCGATCGCATCGGGGTCATGTATCTGGGGCGGCTGGTGGAGGAAGGACCCGCCGAGCCCCTGCTGCGGGAGCCGCTGCACCCGTACACTCGGATCCTGCTCGATGCGGTCCCACTGCCGGACCCGGAGCACAGGCGCTTGCCGGAGCCGGCGGGCGACCCCGGTACGCTTGCGGACCTGCCCGCCGGCTGCGCCTTCTACCCGCGTTGCCCCGAGCGTGAACCGCGCTGTGCCCGGCAGCGCCCCGCCATGGAGGAGGTGGCCCCGGGCCGGCGCGTAGCCTGCTGGCGCGTCACGGGCTGAAGCCAGACCGTGGTTACCCACCGCTTGCCGCAGTGGGCCGTGCCGGGCTCAACGCCACCACAGCGACAGGACGGGCACGTAGGTCACCAGGGCGAGCCAGACGAACATGATGGCCACGAAGGGGAGCGAGTACAGGAACAGATGCAGCACCGGCTTCTGGAAGCGCTGGCTGGCGATGAACAGATTGATGCCCACCGGGGGTGTGTTGTAGCCGATTTCCAGGTTGGCGAGGATGATGATCCCGAGGTGCACCGGATCGACGCCGAAGTGCTGGGCCAGGGGCAGGAGCATGGGAACCACCACCATGATGGCGGAGAAGATGTCCATCATGGCACCCACCAGGATCAGGAACAGGTTGAGCAAGAGCAGGAACTGCAGTTCGCTGCCGACGTTGCCCCGCACCCACTCCAGCAGCTTCATGGGCACCTCGGCGTCGATCAACAGGTTGGTCAGGCCGATGGCCGCGCCCAGGATGATCAGGAGGCTGCCCACCAGGAGGCTGGTCTCCTGGGCGATGGGCAGGAACTGGCGGCGCAGGTCGATGCAGCGGTGGATCCCCGCCTCCAGGGCGAGCACGTAGCAGGCCGTACAGGCGGCCACCTCGCCCACGGTGACGAACCCCCCGAACAGCCCCAGCGCGATGCCGAACGGGAGTAGCAAGTCCCATATGGCCAGACGCGTGGCCTGCACGATGGCGCGCCAGTCGAAGCCCGGATGCGCCGCATGGACACGGATCCCGGCATAGGCGCTGAAGCCCATGAGCATGAGCAGGAGCACCATTCCCGGAACGATGCCCGCCAGATAGAGCTCGTCGATGCTCACACCGGCCACGATGCCGTAGACGAGCACTGCCAGACTCGGTGGAAACAGGATGCCCAGCGACCCGGAGGAGGTGAGCAGGCCGCAGACGAAGCGCTCCCGGTATCCCGCCTTGCTGAGCATGGGGCAGAGCATCCCCCCTAGTGCCAAGATGGTGACCCCCGAGGCCCCGGAAAACGCGGTGAAGAAGGCACACACGCTCAGCGTCACTGTGCAAAGACCGCCCGGCAGCCAGCCCATGGTCACGTCGAAAAAGCGGATCAAGCGCTGGGCCGAGCCCCCATGGGCCAGAATCACGCCGGCCAGGGTGAACAGGGGGATGGCGATCAGGTTGGGTGAGGAGGCGATGCGGTCGAGCTCGACGATGAGGATCGCGGGATCCATACCCACGTGATGCGAGGCGATCAGGCCGCCGGCGCCGAGAACCAGGAACAAAGGCAGTCCCAGCGTGGCGAGCAGGACGAGAACGGGGACCGCGATCCAGATCATTGCCTAGCGCAGGACCGGACGGCGGCCCGCTGGCCCCTGCAGGGTGGCCAGTGCGAAGTGGAGGGCCAGCAACCCGAATCCGGCCGGCAGGATCAGCTCGGCCGCCGCCAGCCAGCGCTCCGAAGGGGCGGCGAAGGTCCATTCGTCCAGCCAGTACCGGGCGGAGGCCACGCAAAGCAGCGTGCACACGGCCAGCCCGATGGCGTGCATGGGGCGATAGAGGCGCTCCTGCCACCGGCACGGGAGCCAATGGACGACGAGATCCACCTTGATGTGATGATCGGCGGCCACCGCCAGCGCCGCCCCCAGGAAGGTGACATAGAGGAGCAGGATGCGAGCCAGGCTCTCCAGCATGGGGAACCCGGTCTCGAACAGGTTGCGGGCCAGGATCTGCAGCAGGGTGAGCCCGATGAGCAGCACCAGGGTCAGGCCGGCTGCCCAGGTCTCCGCCCGAACCAGCCAGGCCTGCACCCGCGCCAGCATGGGCCCTCAGGGACGCGTGGAGGCGGCCGCCGTCGTCGCCCGCAGCCGGGACAACAGGGTGCGCGTGCGGTCGAACAGGCGTTGGGGAATATAGTCTTCTGCGGCCAAGTCGTGTGCGGCCTGCGCACTCAGATGCCGCAGCTCCACCGGATCCAGGTCCGCGCTGGTGCGCCGCAGGCCGTTGTGTTCCAGCACCTCGAGGATCTTGTCGTTGTCCACGCGCGAGATGCGGGTGAGCTCGCGGCCGACCCGTGCGCCGGTTTCACGCAACAGGGCCTGCAGGTCCTCGGGCAACCTGCGGAAGAAGCGGTTGGAGACGACGACGGCGCCGATGCCGTTGGCCATGGGGACGTCGGTCATGTACGGGGCCTTGTTGGCCCATTGCAGGGCTGCGGCCGCCAGCGGTGTGGCATAGACCGTGTCGATCAGCCCGGTGGACAGGCTCGTGTACACATCGGCGATGGACAGCGGAATGGGTGAGATGTGGGCGACCTTGAACCAGACCTCGCTCAGCCGGTCACCCTCCCAGATCCAGACGCGCTGTCGACGCAGATCCTGCAGCGAGTGGATGGGCTTGCGTGAGAAGAAATGGATGAAGCCCAGTTCCGCCCAGCCCAGGAGTTCGTAGCCGCGTTCGCGGAATCCCTTCCTGAACTCGGGCATGAGCTGCTCGCGCACCGCATCGATCTCGGCATAGCTGTCGAACAGAAAGGGAAACTCGAGGATCCGGGCCGGTGAATAGATTCGCCCGATCCCGTAACCGGTGAACGTCGCACCCTGCAGCTGTCCGAAACGGATCTTCTTGAGGACCTGTGGTTCGTCCCCCTGGATCCCGCCTGGGTAGAAACGGAGCTTCAGGCGCCCCCCGCTGCGTTCTTCCAGCTCGCGGCGCCAGCGCTGGAGCACCTTCATGGGGCCGGTTCCCTTGGGGATGAGGGTGGCGAACTTCAGCGTATAGCGTTGCTCGGCGCGGGCGGGCGAGTCGGGCAAGGCTGCACCCAGCCCAGCCAGGAGCAACAGGAGCCCCAGTCCCAGGACCGTGCGCCGTACCCGGGCTCCGGCACTCAGAACCATTCCGCCTCCTCGGCGAGCAGCTTGCGTGCCCGGGCCTTGGCGATGCGGTTGATGAGGGTGGCCTCGGGCAGCAGATCGTCCGGGGCCTCGAGGACGTGAGTCAGCCGGGCGTGGAAGGCGGCCCGATCCAGCCGCTGGCGGTCCAGGAACTCCGCTTCCAGTACGTCCACCGTCAGCACCTTGCCGCCGGTGAGCTCGCGCGCGCGTGTGAAATGCCGCTCGGCCCGGGTGAAATCCCCGCCGAGCACCGGGGCTCGGGCCGCATAGTAGACCCCGAAGAACAGGTGCGGTCCCGCGTAGTAGTATCCTTCGTCGAGTTCCAGCACGCGCCGCATGAGCACGGCGGCCCGCTGCAGCTGGGGCAGCAGGGTCACGTCCTCCAGGTTCATCTGTACCCACTTGGCCCAGCAGGAGGCGGTCCAGAACAGGGCCGGTACCTCGTCGGCCCCGGTACGGGCGACGACGCGCTCCAATTCCTCCAGAGGCAGCCGCTCCAGCCCCTCACGCAGCTCGGCGCTCCGCAGCGCCGCACGCGCGTGATCGCGGCAGCGGGCATAGAGTCCGGCGGCGCGCTCGGGTTCCTCGGCCTCGACGAACGCGTAGGCATAGCCATGGAACCCTTGCGCCGCGTAGATGCGCAGCTTGGCATTGCGGGGGTCGGCGTAGACGGTGCCCTCGACCATCTTGAGGCTGGCCGGCATGGCGGCCTTGGCCAGCTCGATGTCGCGCTCCCGGTTCATGGCCTCCATGCCCCCCTCCAGCAGCGGCAGTGAGCCGCGTACGGCCAGTCGTTGCATGGAACAGCCGGACAGCGCCGCCAGCATCAGAATCAGGACCATCCGTTGCGCGATCATTTTGGTGCGCCAGCACCTCGGGTCATGAACCGGGGAACCGCGGCGGTCCGCGCCGCGGATTGAGCATTGCGCTTGACACCCGGGAATCTATCATCAGCACACATGGTTTGCGAGTGGGCCGGTTGATCTGGAGGGCCGCTCGGGTGAGGGGGATGACGCGCTGCGGTGTCATGCGTATAGTACGGCGCACACGCGGACACCTCCCGGGGAGAGACCCCGCCTCACGGACGGGGCGCCGAAGGCGCAACATCCTGCCCGGAAACGCTCAGGCCAAAGGACCCGGGAGGCGTGCGGCACTCGGTGTCGCCACCGCGTCTCTGGAGAGCGGCCGTGATTGCGGCCCACCGAAGGGGGCAAGCCTGCGCCGGCGCGGGCCAATCTCTCAGGTCAGCGGACAGAGGGGCAGCGGTACCGGGGCGGCTCCGGCTGGCCGCCACCTCGACCCTCGACCGGAGACCCGCGCATGGCCCGACGTACTGCACTCTATGACGCCCACCTGGCCGCAGGGGCCCGGATGACGCCCTTCGCCGGATGGGAGATGCCCGTTCACTACGGCTCCCAGATCGAAGAGCATCATGCGGTGCGCCGCGGTGCAGGGATGTTCGACGTCTCCCACATGAATCAGGTGGATCTCCGCGGGCCCCAGGCCGAGGCCTTCCTGCGTTTTCTGCTGCCCAATGACGTGGCCCGGCTCGCCACGGGACAGGCCCTCTACAGCTGCATGCTCAACGAGCAGGGCGGAATCCTGGACGATCTCATCGTCTACCGGCTCGGGCCGCAGCGCTACCGGATCGTGGCCAACGCCGCCACCCGGGATCAAGACCTCGCCTGGCTCCGGGCCCACCTGGAGGACTGGGAGGCCGAGCTGCAGCCGCGGGAGGATCTGGCCATGATCGCCGTCCAGGGGCCCGCCGCGCGTGCTCGGGTGCTCGATCTTTTAGAGGCGGAGGGACGCCAACGGGCCGGGGCGCTGGCACCCTTCCATGCCGTCGAGCTGGGGCGCGACTGGATC
>JALVEU010000015.1 GCA_027030565.1 Gammaproteobacteria bacterium
TGTGCCATGGTCTGCAGTGGCCGGACCGCCTCCTGCCCGGCGCAGAGCAGGAGCGCCTGGTGCTCGATTCCGAGCCTGCGCAGCCAGGCCGAGGCACGCAAGGCGGTCCGGACGGTGCTCTGCGGGGCGGCCGGGTCCGCCTCCAGCACCAGGGTGGGCCGGCCAGGCCGGAGACCGAAGCGGCTGCGGATGTGGGCCTGCAGCCCAGATTCGGCCAGCTCGGGCGGGACCTCCCGCATGCCTCCGTAGAGCAGGGGCCCCAAGAGTGCCTGCACCTCCGCATACCCGGCCGGATCGAGTCCGAGGTTCCGCAGCTCCGCGGCCGCTGCCCGTCGTGCGGCTTCCAGCGCATCGCGCACCTGCACAGCATTGTCGAACGACGCGATCCTTTCGCCGAGCCCTTCCTCGGAGCGGGCTGCAGCCAGGGCGAACGTGACCACGCCGGATCCGCCCGGCTCCAGATCGAGGACGCAGCGCCACACCAGCGCCGGATCCAGCACCGGACCCAGTGTACCGCTCAGCGGGTCCCGGGTGACCAGGGCCGCCGGCGCGCGCAGGGAACGCCCGCGTCCGATGAAGCACGTCCGGTCGGTCTCGAAGCTCGTCGAGTCGGCATGCTCCGCGGGGGCGCCCACGACCCAGTGCGCCATGTGGCGTGTGGGCTCCTCGGGCGCGCGGCGCCGCCGCCAGGCGGCCAGGGCATGTTGAGACAGCCGTCGGGTCTGCACGAAGAGCTTGGAGAAGGCCGGATGGGCCGCGTCGGCTGCCGGTTCCTGGAGGACCACCTCCAGGTAGCTCGTCAGTTCGATCCTGCGGGAACGCCGGTCGTGGTTCACCAGCTCGCAGCGTCGCAACTCCACCCCGCTGTGCGGACAGAGACCCACGTCCACACGGCACGCGATGGCATGGTCTCGGCGCTGGATGCACGCCGCCCCCGGGGAGAATGCCACCTCGTAGTCCTCGATGGGCGCAGCGGTGGGCTGCAGCCCGGCCGACCACAGGGCGCCGGAGTCCAGATCGCGCAAATACACATACCAGCCCTGGGCGTCCTCGACCGGGTCCGGAATCCAGCGGGTGAGGGCCACCTCGTTCCAGAACGAGCCCCCGGACCCTGCTGCCGTCAGCACACAGCGCTGCTCGCCGCCGGCCAACACCTGGACATGGGGCAGGGGGTCGTCGAGCCGCTCGGGCCCGAATCGCGGCCCTGGCGCGCTCACGGCGTCGTGCGCCCGGCCGGATCGGCGGCGAAGTGCAGCTCCAGCCGCACCGGGAACCGATCCACGCGGACCTCATGGGCGTCGAAGCGCGTCCAGGGTTCGCCGTTCACGGTGACGGCGGCGATGGGGTCGGGATGCGGGGAGTGCACCACGATACCTCCGGGGGGCAGAGCGAGGTCGCCCCCGATCTCCACCACCCGCGCGCCTGCTGGAGTGTCGTGGTAGGTGAAGTTCAAAGGCCCGTAGTACGTGGGAAGGCGCCGGGCCGAGACCCCGGGCTCCCGGGTGATCCACTCGTCCGGGACGCCGGCGGCGAGCACCAGTGCGTGATCGGATTCACGTTCATAGACCAACAGGGTGCGCAGCGCCCGCAGATACTCCGCGCCCACCCAGGTGTGCGGCATGTCGCCGATGAAGCGCGGCGCCTTCTCGTCCCGCCAGACGATTTCCGCCCATTCGTTCCAGAAGCGCGGACGCAACCCCTGGAGCAGGAAGCCGGAGAGGGTGTGTGCGCGTTTCCGCTCACCCATGCGGATCAAGGCCGTGACGATGCGCCATTCGTAGGGCGTGTACGCGGTCCAGGTCTCGGGGACCTCGAGGCGTTGGTTGAGGAATTGGAAATAGCGCTCGAAAGTGGCCCGCAACGCGGCCTGGGGCAGGTGGGCCAGCTCACCCACCGGATCCACGGCGATGGCCGTGGAGGTGGCATCAAAGTCCCCCAGCTCGGCGGCACCGGGGATGTAGTCGATTCCATGCAGGTGCATGCTTTCCTGGATGGAGGCGTAGAGATCCCGTCGCATCGCGTCCCGCATCTGCGCATAGTTCGAAGCCAGCTCGCGCTCGCCCAGGATCCGGGCCATCTCGGCGGCGTCCTTGTAGCCCCGCAGGGCGAAGAAGTCGTCCCAGTAGGAATGGACCGGGCGGGCCGAATAACCCTCATGACTGATGGAACGGGGCAGCAGGCCCCGAAACAGGGCCTGGGCGTCCTCGTCGTCCGCATGGCGGCGCTCCAGGTGGCTCCGGCGCAGCGCCTCCAGGTAGCGCACGGCGCGCTTCACGCTGGGCCACATCTCGGTCAGGAAGCCGATGTCGCGCGTGAAGCGGTAGTACTGCATCACCAAGTAGATCCACTCGCCCTGGCTGTCGTATTCGGGCGTGGGATCCGGTCCGCGGTGATCCACGCAGCAGGGGACCCGGCCGTCGGCGTCCACGAAGCGGGCATACCACTCGATGTAGCGCCGGACCGGTGTGGTCAGTCCCAGAGCGAGCAGGGCGTTGGCGGTGATGGCCCCGTCCCGGATCCAGGAGCGGGCGTAGTCGCGCGAGCCCGGCTGCAACGCGGGGCCGTCTTGATTGATGAGGATGTAGGCCAGCGTGGTCTTGAGGATGGCGATCAGATCCTGGGCCTCGCCCGGGAACCGGATGTCCACGCGCTCCAGCTTGCGGTCCCAGGAGGCCTTGGTGCGGGCCAGTGCTTTGTCCCATTCGACGCCGTCGTGCTTCGGATCCGCGGAGGGGGGGCCGTCCAGGGGGGCGGTCACCAGATAGGTCTGGGTGGTATTCGGAGCCAGGTCGAACGCATATTGCAGTGCGGCGGAGGCGCGCCGCTGCCGATCGCCCAGTGTGCGGAACGACGGCAGGGTGTCGTTCTTCAGGTAGTGGGTGATGTCGCCTTGCTCGAACTTCGCCGCGCCGAAACCTTGCACCGGGGAGAGGCTGTGCAGGGCGGTGGCGCCGTCGATGATCACCGTGGAATCGGCGTAGGAGATGGACTGGATGGCCCCGACTCCGCCTTGCATGTTGAGCGACTGCCAAGGCGGGTTCACCTGGAAGGGGCGCAGGGCCAGGTAGAGATGGCCCCGTTTGGGTTTGGTGCCCTCGTTGCTGAGTTCGTAGCGAAGCAGCAATCTGGATCGGGCGGCATCCCCGGTGGCCAGCGCGGTGATCTTCAGACGCAGTCCGTCGTAGTGCCAGACCACCGAGGGAATGGGTAGGTAGCCGTCGAGCAGTTCCACGGTGCGCTGGACCTCGAGCCAGGTGATCAGCCTGTCGTCCAGGAACAGGAAGGGTTCCACGGAATAGGCCCCGGCCTTCAGCTCGACCATGCCGTCCTCGTTGATCAGGGCCTCGTGCTCGCCGCCTGGGGTGCCGACCACCGTCCAGTAGGTCTGTTCGTTGTAGAAGTAACGCGGATACAGGCCGCGCTTCTGGTCGCGGGCGATGGAACTGTAAAAATGATTCGGCGTTGCGGAGAAGGCATAGGGCTTGATCTGCAGGCTGCGGATACCGTAGCCCTTGCCGCGGCTGCTGCGCCTCAGATTGAGGAGTAGGAAGCGCGATTCGGCGTCGGGCAGATAGACATAGTCCCGCCCTCCGATACTGTCCTCCACGGAGTAGACCTGGCTCCAGTGCTGGCCGTCGTCGGAGAGTTCCACATCGTAGGCCAGCGCGTAGTCCTCGCGGTCCCAGTCGATCACCAGGCCACCGAACTCCCGGACCTGGCCGAAGTCCAGCATGAGCCACTGCTGCTCGGCGATGGTGCCGCTGTGCCACACCGTGTCCGGGTCCTGGTCGAGCAGGTTCTCCGGGGCAGTCGTCCCGTCGCTGGTCGAGGCGCGGATCTTGGGGGCGCTGGGGGGAAGCGCGGTCACCGGCCGGGGGACCAGCTCCAGCTCGTCGATCCAGACCGAGCCTTTGCCGCCCATGCCGGCGCTAATGGCGATCTCGATGGCGGAGATGTGTTTCGGTGGCTCGTCGGACGGCCCCCAGGCCTTGCTGAAATGACGTTTCTTGACCGTGATCTTGCGCCACTTGGCGGGGAACTCGAAGTTGCGTTTGCGGAACCACCAGACGTTTTGCCCCTTGGGGCCGATGAGTTTGATCTCCAGATTGTTGGGCAGGGCCTCACCGCGGATATAGAAGCTCAGGTTGTAGTTGTCCGGCAGTTCCATGGCCAGGCGCCGCCGGGCGATGAGAAAACCCCCGCTACCATGGAAATCGAAATCCAGCCGCATCCCCATGCCGCGCTGGCCGAGATCCTGCGCCATCTCGGCCTCCACGCCCTCGGCGGTGTGGATCTCCCAGGCACTCAGATCGTCGAACGCGTCCAGCATCTCGGCTCGGAGCACGGCATTCCCCCAGGGCAGGAGCAGCAGGGGCAGGATCGCCCAGGACAGGGTGGTGGTTCGGCGAAGGGTCACGCTTTGACACCTCCCAAGATGAGGCCCTCCACATAGTGTCGCTGCAGGGCGGTGAACAGGACCATGACGGGCAGTATGGTGAGCACGGCCCCGGCCATCATGAGCTCGGTGTCCTGGACGTGCTCACCCATGAGATTGGCCAGCGCCACAGGCAGGGTGTACATGCGATCGTCGGTGAGTACGATCAGCGGCCACATGAAGTCGTTCCAGGTGCCCATGAACGTAAAGATGGCCAAGGTCACGAGAATGGGCCGGATCAGCGGGAGCACCACCGACCAGTAGATGCGCAGCTCGCCCGCACCATCGAGCCGCGCCGCGTCCAGGATGCTGTCCGGGATGGTGAGCGTGTACTGACGGATCAGAAAGATCCCGAAGATGCTGGCCATACCGGGGATGATGACGCCCCAGTAGGTGTTGACCAGGCCCATGTGTTTGAGCATTAGGAACAAGGGCAGCATGGCGACCTGTGCCGGGATCACCATGGCCGCCAGCAGCACCCGGAACAGACGGTCGCGCCGCGCCGAACGCAGTTTGGCGAAGGCATAGCCGGCCATGGAGTTGAGCAGCAGGGAGAGCAGCGTCACCGTGGTGGCCAGGAAGGCGCTGTTGAACAGGTAGCGCCCCAGGTTGAGCCGCTGGAACAAGGCCTGGTAGTGGGCCAGGGTGAAAGGCTCCGGCCAGAATCGTGGCGGCGTCGCCGTGGCCTGTCCGGGGGGCATGAAAGAGGCGGCCAGCATCCATGCCAGGGGCAGCAGGGTCACCACGGCACACAGGACGGCCGTGACGTGCACCGTGATGCGCAGGCCACGGGAGCTCATACACCGTGCCCGCGCTGCAGGCGCATCTGCACCAAGGTCGCTGCCAGGATGATGAGGAACAGTACGAAGGCCACGGCCGAGGCGTAGCCCATGTTCCACCAGCGGAAACCCTCCTGATACATGAGCAGGACGATGCTGAGCGTGGCGTTGTCCGGCCCGCCCTGGGTCATGACGTAGGGCTCGGCAAAGAGCTGGAAGTAACCGATCAGGGTGATGATGCTCACGAACAGGAAGGTGGGTCTCAGCATGGGCAGGGTGACGTGGAGGAACTGGTGGCGCCGGTCTGCGCCGTCGATGCGTGCGGCCTCGTACAGCTCACGCGGGATGCTCTGCAGGGCGGCGACGAAGATCACCATGTTGTACCCGAAGTTCTTCCACACGGCCATGAGGATGATGGCCGGCATCGCCCAGCGGGGATCGCCGAGCCAGTCGATGGGCCTGATGCCCAGCAGGCCCAGGCCGTAGTCGATCAACCCCCCACCGGGCTGGTACAGATAGC
>JALVEU010000016.1 GCA_027030565.1 Gammaproteobacteria bacterium
AGGTACTCAGTTCACCCGATGTGCGGGTGATCGCCATCGGGCCGGCCACGCGCAGACGGTTGCAGGCTGCAGGCGTCCCAGTCCATTGGAGCCCGGCCTCGCAGTTCACCAGCGAGGCCCTGTTGGAACAGCTAGGCGAGGCTGGACCAGCGGGCCGCGATGTCGTCGTGGTCAAAGGTGTGGGGGGTCGCCAGACCCTCGAAGAACATCTCCGTGACCGGGGTGCACGGGTGCGGACCTTGACCGTCTATCGGCGCGAACCCGTGCGCATTCATCCCCCTGCCGTGAACGAGGCGGTGGAGCGCGCGGGGGTGGACGCGGCCCTGGTGACCAGCGGAGAGATTCTGACAGCGCTGGACGACTACCTGGCAGCACACAACGCGGCCCTGAAGGCGACACTCGCCCTGGTGGCCGGGGGCCAGCGCGTGGCGCGACTGGCCCAGCAGCGTAGTTTTGAGCGTGTCGTCGCTGCGCCCGATCCCAGCGATGCGTCGATGTTCGCGGCCCTGGTGGCGCTTGCCAGGACGTTGCATCGGGGCTGAGGCGGACTCAGTCCCCGTTCAGAATCCCCAGCTGGTCCCAGATGGCATCGATGCGCTGCACCACCGATTCGGACATGCGGATGGGTCGCCCCCACTCACGCTGCGTCTCGCCCGGCCACTTGTTGGTGGCATCGATGCCCATCTTGGACCCCAGGCCGGAAACGGGGGAGGCGAAGTCCAGGTAGTCGATGGGGGTGGACTCCAAGAGCACCGTGTCGCGAGCCGGATCCACTCGCGTGCTGATGGCCCAGACGACCTCCTTCCAGTCCCGGATGTCCACGTCCTCGTCCACCACGACCACGAACTTGGTGTACATGAACTGGCGCAGAAAGGACCACACACCCATCATGATGCGCCGTGCATGCCCCGGGTACTGCTTGCGGATGCGTACCAGCGCCCAGCGATAGGAACAGCCTTCCGGCGGCAGATAGAAGTCCTCGATCTCCGGGTACTGCTGCTGGAGCAGGGGCACGAAGACCTCGTTGAGTGCGACACCCAGGATCGCCGGTTCGTCGGGCGGCTTGCCCGTATAGGTGCTGTGATAGATGGGCTGCTCCCGGCAGGTGATGCGGTCGATGGTGAACACCGGAAAGGTCTCCACCTCGTTGTAATAGCCGGTGTGATCCCCGAAGGGGCCTTCCGGTGCCTCGTCTCCCGGGTGAATGTGCCCTTCCAACACGATCTCCGCCCGAGCGGGGACTGTGAGCTCACTGCCGATACAGCGCACCAGTTCGGTTCGGTGACCCCGCAGCAGCCCGGCGAAAGCGTGCTCGGAAAGACTGTCCGGCACGGGGGTGACCGCCGCCAGGAGGGTGGCCGGATCGGCGCCGATGGCCACGGCCACCGGGAACGGTTCTTGCGGATGGCGGGCGCGCCAGTCGGCAAAGTCCAGGGCGCCGCCCCGGTGGGCCAGCCAGCGCATGATGACCCGGTTGCGATCGATGACCTGTTGCCGGTAGATACCCATGTTCTGGCGCGTACCGTCCGCCCTGCGGGTGACCACCAGCCCCCAGGTAATGAGCGGTCCAGCGTCTCCGGGCCAGCAGGTCTGGACGGGCAGGTGCCCCAAATCCACCTGATCGCCCTCCGCCACCACCTCCTGGCAGGGTGCACGCCGCACCCGCCTGGGTGCCATATCGAGTACCTTTCGATACACGGGCAAGGTCTTGAGGGCGTCACGCAGCCCCTGGGGCGGTTCTGGCTGGCGAAGGAAGGCCAACAGCCGACCCACTTCGCGCAATGCGTCGGTACCCTGGGCCCCCATACCCAGGGCCACCCGGCGCGGCGTCCCGAACAGATTTCCGAGCAGGGGCACCCGGGAGCCTTTCGGGTGCTCGAAGAGCAGCGCGGGGCCGCCGGCGAGTAAAGTCCGGTGACAGACCTCGGTGATTTCCAGGTAGGGATCCACGACCGGCTCGATGCGTTTGAGCTCCTCCAGGGACTCCAGCACGGCGAGAAACTCCCGCAGGTCCCGATAGCGGACCTGCGTGCGCCCCCGTTCGACGCCCTCCACCATGGCTCAACCGGAAGTGTCCAGGTCGAAATCTGCCCAGACCGGGGCATGATCGCTGGGGCGCGGGAGCCGCCTCGGGGCCGGATCCACCTCGCAGGCCGTGGCCCGCTGCGCCAGCGCATGGCTGGCCAGGATCAGGTCGATACGCAGTCCCAGATTGCGCCGAAAGGCCGCCGAGCGATAATCCCACCAGGTGAAGCCCGGCTCTTCGGGGTGCAGGCGGCGGAAGACGTCTTCCAGACCCACGTTCAGGAGCGCACGCAGGGCCTCGCGTTCCGGCGTGCTGCACAGGATGCGTTCCCTGCACAGTTCGGGGTCGTACACGTCCAGGTCCGTAGGGGCGATGTTGAAGTCCCCGAGTACGACGAGATACCGATGCCGCCGCAGTTCCGTCGCCAGGTATTCGGTTACGCGCCCGAGCCAGTGGAGCTTGTATTCGTATTTGTCCGAGCCCACCTCCGAGCCGTTCACCACGTACAGATTGACGACGCGCACGCCTTCGATGGTGGCCGCCAGGATACGCCGCTGAGGATCGTCGAGTTGTGGGATGTCGGTGACCACCTCGGTGGGCGGCCTGCGACTGAGCAGGGCCACCCCATTGTACGCCCGCTGGCCGCTGTAGGCCGCGCAGTAACCCGCCTCGGCCACATCGACGATGGGAAACTGATCGTCCGTGAGCTTGGTCTCCTGCAGGGCCAGTACATCCGGCGCAGATGTTTCCAACCAGTCGAGCACCTGCTCGTGGCGGACGCGCAGCGAGTTCACGTTCCAGGTGGCGATGCGCATGCAGATTTATCCCAAGATATTGATTTATAAGTATTTATTCGTATTCTAAGCGGGCTGGAGATACTACTCCAGGTCGAATCCGTGGAACCTTCTGCGCAAACGGCGCTCGGCAGCGTGGCGTCCCAGGGCCATGCCTGCCAGGAGACCGACCAGCAGCACCAGAGCACCGATCGATAGCCAGGATGTGCCGGCCAGAGCCGCCACGCCCGAGCGCGTCGGAGGCCCCGGGTTGCGCTCCTGAGATGCGGGCTGTCGTTCGTCCAGCCGGGCCTGCTGGGCCCGGTACTCTTCCAGCAACGCCTGATGCACGGTCTGCAACGAGCGCAACTCCTCCTCAAGGGCGGCAACCCGCGCATCCGTTCCCGGATCCCCTTCCGGGGCGCTCGGCGGCGGCTCAGCCGATCGTTCGGCAAGCTGGCCACGCAGGCGTTCCAGCTCGGAGTGGAGCTGCCGGTTTTCCTGTTCCAGGGTCGCCACCCGGCGGGCGGCAGTGGGTTCCTTTTGCAGGTAAGCCCCCTTCACCCACCCTTCCAGACCATCCTGTGTGCGGACCTTCACATAGGCGCCGTTGGCCTTGAGCACCGTGACCTTCGTTCCGCTGCTGAGTACGCCCAGGCGCTCGCCTTCCCCGTTGCTCTTCGGATAGACGCTGAGACGGAGCTTGTCCGTGACGTAGCGGACATCCTGTGCACACACCGGCCCGCTCAGGGCCAAGAGGAGCAGACCCGACAAGGCCCAGGCCCATACCGGCCAGGCACGGGCCGGAGCAGACCAGCCCGGACTGGATCCACGGCACACCATCGTTGGCGCTGTACGCGCGTCAGACATCCAGGTTGGCCACGTCCAGGGCATTGCGCTCGATGAACTCGCGCCGCGGCTCCACCTGGTCACCCATGAGCGTGGTGAACATCTCGTCGGCGGCGATGGCGTCCTCGATCTTGACTTGTAGCAGCCGCCTGGTGGCGGGGTCCATGGTGGTCTCCCAGAGCTGCTCCGGATTCATCTCTCCCAGGCCTTTGTAGCGTTGGATCGTATGGCCGCGCCGCGCTTCCTCCATGAGCCACGAGACCGCATCGCCGAACCGGTCGACGGCCTGCTTTCGCTCACCGCGTTGCACATAGGCCCCTTCGCGGAGCAGGCCGACGAGCCGTGCAGCCGCCTGATAGATGGCGTTGGCATCGGCACTGAGGAAAAACTCCTCATCTAGATCCAAAACGTAGGGTACCCCATGCATCCACTTCGTAACCCGCACACGGGGCGTGGTCCCTTCCTCACCGGCCAGCAGTGCGGCTTCGTACCGCAAGTTGCGCTGTTCCGGCGTTGCGTTGAGCCGCTCCACCAGAGCGGCAGACCACTGCGCGAGCGCCTCCCGGTCCGTGTGGTCGGACGGTGGCGCGACGTCCAGCATCGCCTCGAGCAGCTTGCGGTCGATCCGCCGCGACAGGCGCTCGATCCGGGTGCGTGCCAGATTGTAGATGCGCATCAGATCTTCCAACGCCTCACCTGTCAGCGGTGGGGCCTCGGGATCAAACACCAGCGCGGCACCTTCCAGGGCCACCCGGGTGAGATATTCGTTCAGTTCCTGGTCGTCCTTGAGATAGGTTTCCTGCTTGCCCTTCTTGACCTTGTACAAAGGGGGCTGGCCGATGTAGATGTGACCGCGTTCGATGAGTTCGGGCATCTGGCGATAGAAAAACGTGAGCAGCAAGGTACGGATGTGTGAGCCGTCGACATCCGCATCGGTCATCAGGATGATGCGGTGGTAACGCAGTTTGTCCGGATCGAATTCGTCCTTGCCGATCCCGCAGCCCAGCGCGGTGATCAGCGTACCCACCTCGGCCGAAGAAAGCATCTTGTCGAAGCGGGCCTTCTCCACATTGAGGATCTTGCCCTTGAGCGGCAGAACCGCCTGCGTGCGACGGTCCCGGCCCTGCTTGGCCGAGCCGCCCGCCGAGTCGCCCTCCACGACGAAGAGCTCGGATTTGCCCGGGTCCCGCTCCTGGCAGTCCGCCAACTTCCCAGGAAGTCCGGCCACGTCCAGAACGCCCTTGCGCCGCGTCATCTCCCTGACCTTACGGGCTGCCTCACGCGCGCGGGCCGCTTCCTCTACCTTGGCGGTGATAGCCTTGGCCTCGGCGGGATGCTCCAGTAGGAATTCCTGCAGACGATCCGAGAGCAAGGATTCCACCACCCCCTTGACCTCCGAAGAGACCAGCTTGTCCTTGGTCTGGGAGGAGAACTTCGGATCCGGCGCCTTCACCGAGACCACCGCCGTGAGTCCTTCACGTGTGTCCTCCCCCGCCAGTGTCACCTTCTTGCGCCCATTGGACTCAGCGACGAACTGATTCAAGGTGCGCGTCAGTGCCGCACGAAATCCGGCCAGATGCGTCCCCCCGTCGCGCTGCGGGATGTTGTTGGTGAAGCAGAAGATGTTCTCTTGATAGGAGTCGTTCCACTGCATGGCGATTTCCACCCCGATGCCGTTGCGCTCCGCCTGGAAATGAAACACCGTGGGGTGGATGGGCGTTTTCTTGCGGTTGAGATGCTCCACGAAGGCACGAATCCCGCCCTCGTACTGAAACACGTCCTTGCGCGCGACACGATGGTCCTCCAGGGTGATCCGCACGCCGGAGTTGAGAAAGGACAGTTCCCGCAAACGCTTGGCGAGGATGTCGTAGTGGAACTCGGTGTCCGAGAAGACCGTCCTGCTGGGGAGGAAACGCACTGTGGTTCCCGTACGCTCGGTGGATCCCACGCGCTTGAGGGGATACAACGGCTCGCCCAAGCGATATTCCTGCTTCCACACGGCGCCATCACGGTGGATGGTGAGGGTCAAGTGATCCGATAGCGCATTGACCACCGAGACCCCGACGCCGTGTAATCCGCCGGAGACCTTGTAGGAGTTGTCGTCGAACTTGCCGCCGGCGTGCAGATGTGTCATCACCACTTCGGCAGCCGGCACCCCTTCTTCCGGGTGAATGTCCACCGGAATGCCACGACCGTCGTCCATCACGCTCACGGAACCATCGCTGTGGATGGTTACGTGGATTTCGGTGCAGTAGCCGGCCAAGGCCTCGTCGATGGCGTTGTCCACCACTTCGAAGACCATGTGGTGCAGACCAGTGCCGTCGTCGGTGTCCCCGATGTACATTCCGGGGCGTTTGCGCACGGCCTCCAGGCCCCGCAGGACCTGGATATTGGAGGAATCATAGCGGTCGTCTGTCATCGGCATGCTCTACTCGTTCAACTAGGGGACGCCAAGGGCGCAATCCAGGGGGGCGACGCCGCGGGTGGCGCATTATACCCCGCCGGACGTGCACCGCTGGCAGGGGTTTCACGTGGAACACCTCAAAGCTGCCGCCGCATGGGCCAGGCATTCCGCGCCTCATCCTTGCGGCGCGACCACGTGTGAAGCGCGTCTCCCGGTGTCACGAACGACGCCTTGTTCCACGTGAAACAGCTGCGCTTCCTCGTTTCCCGGCATCATGGCCACCGCTTCGTCCAGTGCGGTCACCACCAGTTGCACTCCCAAGGCCCGCAAACGCGCCATGGCGATCTCCCAGTGGTGCCGGTCCAGCTCCGCAGCCAGGTCGTCCACCAACAGCACGCCACCGCCTCCGGTTCGTTCTGAAACGAGGCGAAACTGGGCGATCACCAGCGCCAGGACCAGCAACTTCTGCTGCCCTTGCGAGAGCATGCGTGCCGCTGGCCCGAGACCGGTGGTCAGGACCACGTCTGCCCGGTGGGGACCCACTCGGGTATAGCCCACCCTTCGATCCCCTGTACGCGCCGCCGCCAAGGCCTCTTCCAAGGTCCGTCCCTCCGGCCAACCTCGGCGAAACTCCAGGCGCAGCACACACTCCGGCATGACGTACTCGAGCTCCTCGGCCACCAACCGGGTGAGCTCTGAGATCCACTTGGCACGTTGCGCGGTCAGACGTTCCCCGGCGAGGGCGAGTGCATGTTCCCAGGGCGCCACCTCCCGGTCAGGCGCCCCCACCCGTAACAAGGCGTTGCGCTGCGTCAAGGCGCGGCCATATTCCACCCACTGGGCTGGAAACTTCGGTTCCACGTGGAACACGCCCCAGTCCAGTAGCCCACGGCGGTTGCCCGGCCCGCCACTGACCAGACGGTGACTCTCTGGATCCACCACCTGTACGCGGAGAAACCGTGTCAATTCCCGGGCAGAGCGCACCGTCCGCCCATCCACTCGCACGCGCCTTCCGGCACGTGTGAGTTCGATACCCAGCCGATGGACCGCGCCACCGGACGCGCTCGCCTGCGCCACACACCGGCAGACCTGCTCACCGCTCTGGATGAGCTCGGTGGTGTGCCGGGTACGGAAGCTCTTTCCTCGAGAAAGAAGGTAAATGGCCTCGAGAACCGAGGTCTTGCCGGCCGCGTTGGGACCTACAAATATATTGACCGTCGGCGCCAGTGTCAGTTCCACCTGCCGCAGACAGCGCAGGCGTTCGATGCACAACCGCTTCAGCACCACTAACGGCTTCCGGATGGGCGCGTGCTCTGCTCCTCAGAGGCGCATGGGCATGACGACGTATCGTGCATTGGGGTCGTCGGGGGCCTCGATGAGCGTGGATCCCCCGGGGTCGGACAGCCGGATCCGCGCGACTTCGGAACGCAGAGCCTGCAAGGCGTCCACCAGATAGCCCACGTTGAACCCGATGGCCATGTCCGCTCCGTCATAGTCCACGTCCAGCGCCTCTTGCGCTTGTTCGTGCTCCACGTTCTGAGACTGCAGCACCAGCTCGGTGCCGGAAAGCGTCATGCGCACACCACGAAGGCGTTCGTTGGCAAGAATGGACACACGTTGCAACGCCTCCAGCAGGGCCTTGCGATCCACCAGGAGCGTCTTGTCCAGATGCCCCGGCAAGACACGCTCGTAATCCGGGTAACGCGCATCGATCAACTTGGAGGCCAGCCGAACGTGTCCGCCCTCACCAGGCTCCCCTTCCCCCTCCTGGCCGGCCACGGGTACCGTCGCGCGAATCTGGCTCTCGGCCAGCTCCAGGCGCACCATTCCGTCTCCCGAGGCCGTCAGCCGCACCAGTTCCTGAACCCCCTTGCGCGGGATCAGCACCTGGCGCAGGTCCCCCACCCCGGTCTCCATGGGCAGCTGCACAAGGGCCATCCGATGGCCGTCTGTGGCCACGCTGCGGACCTCCTCCGGTCGGATCTCCAGCAACAGGCCGTTCAGGTAATAACGCACGTCCTCCACCGCCATGGCGAATGCGGATCTGCCCAGCAGATCAGACAAACCGGAGGCCGATACCTCCACCTCCGTGCTGTGCCGCAGCGCCTCCTGTTCCGGGAACCCTTCCGCCGGCAGGGCCATGAGCTCGAATCGGCTGCGGCCCGCGAGTACATAACCACGCTCCTGATCGGCCTCCAGAGTGAGCTCGGAACCCGCAGGCAGGGCCTTGACGATGTCCAGGAGCTTCCGCGCCGGGAGGGTACAGGGACTGGGTTCGATGACCTCCGCTCCTGCCGACGAAAGCAGTTCGATCTCGAGATCCGTCGCCAACAGTTCGACGCCCTGTGCCGCCGGGCGGATCAATACATGGCTCAGAATGGGACGAATCTGCTTGCGTTCCACTGCACCGATGACGCGCTGCAATGGTGCGACGAGTGCCTCACGGGTGGTTTGTAGTTTCATGTCGTTGGCTGTTCGGATGATGAAGGGGGATCGACAACTACTATAAAAAATTGAAGAAATTGTTGTTATCGTACAGCACGCACTCTGTGGATAACCATGTTTTTACCAATGAAATCAATATAATATAAAAGACCAAGACTGTCGAAAAACGGCCGCGAGCAAATGGGGAATCGGTGGATAACGGGACCGCGCTCCCCAGCGGGCCAGGCTACAACGAAGATCCTCCCCGGGTTGCCCACAGGCGCCGCTCAGCTTGTCAGGATTCGCACCAGATGCCCGAAGTCCTCTTCCACTGCATGGTCGGAGGCCCGCAGCTCGCGGATCTTGCGGCAGGCATGCAATACCGTGGTGTGATCGCGCCCGCCGAAGGCGTCACCGATCTCCGGCAGGCTGTGATTGGTCAGCTCCTTGGCTAGGGCCATGGCCATTTGCCGGGGCCGGGTGATGGAGCGGCTCCGGCGTTTGGAGAGCAGGTCGGCCACACGAATGTTGTAGTACTCGGCCACCGTGCGCTGGATACCCTCCAGGGTGATCATCTTGTCCAGGACCGCCAGCTGGTCGCGCAGAGCCTCCTTGGCCATGTCCACGGTGATGGGGCACCCGCGAAACTCCGCATAGGCCAGCACCTTGTTCAGTGCACCCTCCAGGTCACGCACGTGCGAGCGGATGCGCTGGGCGATGAAGAAGGCCACGTCGATGTCGAGCTCACGGCCCGCCTCCTGGGCCTTGCGCTGCAGGATGGCCACCCGGGTCTCCAGCTCCGGCGGCTCGATGGCCTGGGTGAGGCCCCAGCTGAACCGCGACTTGAGCCGTTCCTCGAGCCCTTCCACCTCCTTGGGGTAGCGGTCGCAGGTCAGCACGATCTGGTGGTGCTGCTCCAGCAGTTCGTTGAAGGTATGGAAGAACTCCTCCTGAGAGCGGTCCTTCCCGGCGATGAACTGGATGTCGTCGACCAGGAGCACCTCGATGGACCGGTAGAAGTGCTTGAAGTCGTTCATGGCATGGTGCTTGAGCGCATTGACCATGTCGGCCACGAAGCGCTCCGAGCGCACATAGAGGACCCGGGCATCGGGCCGGTCGGCGAGAATGCGATGGCCCACCGCCTGCATGAGGTGGGTCTTGCCGAGCCCTACACCGCCATAGATGAGCAGCGGGTTGTAGGCTCGCCCCGGATTGGCTGCCACCTGCAGTGCGGCCGCATGAGCCAGCTGATTACTCTTGCCTTCCACGAAGCTCTCGAAGGTGTAACCAGGCACCAGCCCGCTGGAACAGGGCTTGGTAGCCGGGCTGGTCTTGGTCGGCAGCGGTCCTCGGCGGGTGGCTTCGGGCCCGGGCGCCGGGCGCGAAGCCTTGCGGATGCTACCGATGCTCAACCGGACCTGCATGTCGGGCTGGCCGCTGAGCTCGGCGACCAGCTCGGCGATCAGGGGAAAGTAGTTCTCCCGGACCCAGTCCATGACGAAACGGTTGGGCGCGTAGAGGAGCAGGACGTTGCCCTCCTCGACCGGTTGCAGGGGGCGGATCCAGGTATTGATCTGCTTCTCGGGCAGTTCCTTTTCCAGGCGGGCGATACATCGATTCC
Organism: Gammaproteobacteria bacterium; assembly: GCA_027030565.1. Lineage (GTDB taxonomy): Bacteria > Pseudomonadota > Gammaproteobacteria > JAJDOJ01 > JAJDOJ01 > JALVEU01. The sequence goes on from JALVEU010000016.1 coordinate 10,098, forward strand.
AGATCATTTCCAATGCTTCCGGCTGCGGGCTCGGCATGTGGATAGCACGTTCGCGCCCTGTCGACCAGTACCGGCAATCGGCTCAGCGGGTGCGTTGCCGCGAATGCCTTGCCGGCCCCGGCAGCGAGATGCCAGGCAGCGACGTGCCGGGATGGGAGGCCCGCCATCATCCGGCAAAATCGTCCGTGGTCGCAAGTGCTCCACCGGGCGCGGCGGCGGCCGGCCGGCTTGACAAATGCGCTGCATCTTCGTAAGTTGCGCGCCTTTTTCCGGGACCGCCACCGGGCAGTCTGCGCATGGCGCCGCTCTGCGAGGGACCGGCATCGAATCAAGGGCAACCGACCATGAAACGCACGTTCCAGCCACACAATCTGCGCCGCAAGCGTACCCATGGATTCCGGGCTCGGATGCGCACGCGCTCCGGGCGCCAGGTGCTCCAGGCACGCCGTGCCAAGGGTCGGGCCCGTCTGGCGCCCTGAAAGATGATGTGGTGGCCGCGGGTGCGGGGCTGCCGCCATCCCGGCGGCTGAGGCGCCCGACCGAATACCGGGCGGTCTTTTCGCGAGGCGTCCGCGTGAGCGATGGCCTGTTTACGCTCATCGCCGCGCCGCGCACGCGTGGTCCGGCCCGGCTCGGGCTGGCCGTATCCAAGCGCTGTGCGGCCTCGGCAGTGGCCCGCAATCGACTCAAGCGCGTGATTCGGGAGAGCTTTCGACAGCACCACGTGCAGTTGCCGGCGGGCGATTACGTGGTGATGTGTCGCCCGGCGGCCGCCGCGCAACCCAACGCCGTGCTGTTTGCGTCCATGGCTGGTCTGTGGAAGCGCGCGGGCCGCAAGCTGGAACGGCAGCGGGACTAGCTCCGTGCACGGACCACGAGCTGTGCCGGTTGGGTTGCCCGCTGCGCCTGTTTCTTCGTTTCCTGTATCTGCGGGGGCCAGACCATGGAACAACAGCGCATCCTGCTCTACGTCGCACTCGCCTTCATCCTCTATCTGATCTGGCAGGCGTGGCAGCGGGACTATGGCCCCCACCCGCTGGAAGCCCCTGCTCCAGTCTCGGCCCCCGCGTCGGAACAGGCGCCCCAGTCTGAAGTGGCTCCCCCGCCGGCGGCCTCGGCGCCGAGGGTTTCGTCTCCCGACCATGGAACCTCGACCGCCCCGGGCGAGCCGGAGCGGCCGCCGGCGACCGTGCACGTCTCCACCGACGTACTCGATCTGGACATCAGCTTGCAGGGCGGGACGCTGGTGCGCGCCGACCTGCCCACCTATCCAGCCTCCGTGGACCGACCCGATCAGCCCGTGCGGTTGTTCGACAACGGCGAGCGCGTCTACGTGGCCCAGAGCGGCTTGCTTACGGTAGATGCGGACGCTGGACGTGCGCCCAGTCACCACGCACGCTTCGAGACGGACCAGCAGCGATACACCTTGGCCGAGGGCGAGGACATCCTGCGTGTGCCACTGGTATGGACCGGCCCCGACGGGGTGCGGGTGCTGAAGACCTACGTGTTCCACCGCGGCAGCTTCCTGGTGGAAGTGGTCCATCGCATCGAGAACGGCAGTGACCAGCCCTGGCGGGGATTCGCCTACCAGCAGTTGCGCCGTTCGCCCCCGTCCCAGTCCGGCGGCTCCAAGTTCTTCGGTATCCACACCTTCACCGGCGCCGCCTATTACGACGGCAGCTATCGCAAGGTGTCCTTCTCCGACATGGAGGACGAGCCACTGCGCGTGACCATCGACGGCGGCTGGATCGCCATGCTCCAGCATTATTTCTTCTCCGCGTTCATCGGCCGTCCTGAGCTCAAGTACACGGTCTACACGCGGGTCGTCTCCGACACCCGCGGACCGCAGTACATCATCGGCATGAGTGCCCCGCCGGTGGAGGTGGCCCCCGGGGCCAGCATGGAAGTGGACACCCGGCTGTGGGTGGGCCCCAAGCTCCAGAAGCAGCTCGCGGACATCGCCCCCGGGCTGGAGCTGGTTACCGACTACGGGATCTTTACCGTGATCTCCAAGCCCCTGTTCTGGCTGCTCGACAAGATCCATGGCGTGATCGGCAACTGGGGCTGGGCCATCGTCCTGCTCACTTTGTTGATCAAGCTGGCCTTTTACAAGCTTTCCGAGGCGAGCTACCGCTCCATGGCCAAGATGCGGGCCGTGCAGCCCCGATTGGTGGCACTCAAGGAACGCTACGGAGACGACAAGCAGCGCTTGAATCAGGCCCTCATGGAGCTGTACAAGACCGAGAAGATCAATCCGCTGGGAGGTTGCCTGCCCATCTTGGTGCAGATTCCAGTGTTTATCGGGCTGTACTGGATGCTGTTGGAGACCGTGGAGCTGCGTCAGGCCCCGTTCATGTTCTGGATCCGCGATCTATCCGCACCGGATCCGTATTACGTGCTCCCGGTCCTTATGGGCGTGACGATGTTCGTCCAGCAGAAGCTCAATCCCGCCCCACCGGACCCGGTCCAGGCCAAGATCATGATGGCGTTGCCTTTTGTGTTCACCGTGTTCTTCGCCTTCTTCCCCTCCGGGCTCGTGCTCTACTGGCTGGTGAACAACCTGCTGTCGATCCTGCAACAGTGGTGGATTACGCGGCGCGTCGAGGCACAGGGCGCCAGCGCCTGAAGTCGGTCGGGTGCGGTCAACCGGGAGGCGGAACACGCGGGAGTACCCCACGTCTCCGGTCATGAAGTGCGACACCATTGCCGCACTGGCCACTCCGCCGGGTCGGGGTGGGATCGGCGTGCTACGGATCTCGGGGCCCGAGGTCGCCAAGATCGCTACAGGCGTCCTCGGCACCCTGCCCCCACCACGGCAGGCCGTGGTGCGCGCCTTTCGGGATGCGGACGGTCACGTGTTGGACACGGGGCTGGCCCTGTATTTTCAGGGCCCCGCCTCCTTCACTGGTGAGGACGTGCTGGAGCTCCATGGGCACGGTGGGCCCGTGGTGCTCGACCTCGTACTCGGCCGGGTGCTGGAGCTGGGAGCACGCGCGGCGCGGCCGGGCGAGTTCACGGAACGCGCCTTCCTCAACGGCAAGCTCGACTTGACCCAGGCCGAGGCGGTGGCCGATCTCATCGACGCAGACAGTCCGCAGTCGGCCCGTGCCGCCATGCGTTCGCTTCAGGGCGCCTTTTCGCAGGCGGTGCAGGCGCTGTCCGAGCGCTTGACCGAGTTGCGCGTGTACGTGGAGGCGGCTCTGGACTTCCCGGAAGAAGAGATCGACTTCCTCGCCGACTCGGCGGTGGCTGCCCGCCTGGACGAGCTGGACCGGGCGTTGTGCGCGGTTCAGGATCAGGCGCGGGAAGGCGTGCGTCTGCGGGAGGGTTTGCAAGTGGTGCTCTGCGGGCCGCCCAACGCTGGCAAGTCCACGCTGCTCAACCGGCTCAGTGGCGAAGCGTTGGCCATCACCAGCCCGGTGCCGGGGACCACGCGGGACGTGTTGCGCGCGGACCTGCAGCTGGCGGGCTGCGCAGTGCGCCTGCTGGATACGGCCGGTTTGCGTCGCAGCCGTGATCCCGTGGAACGCGAGGGGGTACGCCGCGCCGAGGCCGCCATCGCCGACGCCGACGTGGTGGTTTGGTTGCTGGACGCCACTTGCGGGGAGGAGGCCGCGGTGGCACCACGTGTGACACCAGGGGCGCACCTGATCCGCGTCTGGAACAAGACCGACCTGGCCGCGCCGCCCCGCGAGGCCCTGCGCCCCGAGGACCTCTGCCTCAGCGCCCACACCGGAGCGGGCGTGGAGGCGCTGGTCGAGGCCCTGCGCAGCCGCGCGGTCGGAAATACGCCGCAAACTGGGGTGTTTCTGGCCCGCCGCCGCCATCTGGACGCCCTGGAGCGCGCCCGGCGGGCATTGGTTCGCGCCCGCGGTGCGCTGGAGCTGGGGCCGGAACTGGCCGCCGAGGAGCTGCGTCTGGCCCAGCATGCCCTGGGAGAGATCACGGGCGCCGTGACCACGGAGGATCTGCTGGGCCGGATCTTCTCCAGCTTCTGCATCGGCAAGTAGCGTCGCCGGCTCCGCGCCGTTGTCGAACGAAGACGGCGGGTCCATCATGAACGGATCGTGTTTCTGGGTGGAGGGCCCGAGAGGAATCATGGAATTTCCGGAGCACTTCGACGTGATCGTGGTGGGCGGTGGACATGCCGGCACCGAGGCAGCCCTGGCTGCGGCCCGGCGTGGTGCACGCACGCTACTGCTGACGCACAATCTGGAGACCCTGGGCCAGATGAGCTGCAATCCGGCCATCGGTGGAATCGGCAAGGGGCAGCTGGTGCGTGAGATCGACGCCATGGGTGGCGCCATGGCCCTGGCTGCCGACGAGGCGGGCATTCATTTTCGTGTCCTCAATCGCCGCAAGGGACCTGCGGTGCGTGCCACGCGCGCCCAGACCGACCGACAACTCTACCGGCGCGCGATCCGTTCGGCTCTGGAGGCCCAACCCGGGCTGAGCCTCTTTCAGCAGGCCGTGGACGATCTCGTGCTCAAGGCCGACCGCGTGGTGGGGGTGGTGACCCAGACGGGGATCGTGTTCCGTGCCGCGGCGGTGGTGCTCACTGTGGGCACGTTCCTGGGCGGGCGCATTCACATCGGCGATGCCCGCCATCGCGCCGGCCGTGCCGGCGACCCGCCGGCTCTGGCCCTGGCCCGGCGGCTGCGCGAGCTGCCGCTGCGGGTGGGTCGGCTCAAGACGGGCACGCCACCCCGCATCGATGGGCGGAGCATCGACTATGCCAAGCTCCAGTCTCAACCCGGGGACGAACCCGTCCCGGTGTTCTCGGTCTGGGGCTCGGCCGAACTGCATCCGCCGCAGGTCTGCTGTCACATCACCCGCACCACCGCCAGGACCCACGAGATCATCACCGCGGCCCTGGACCGCTCCCCCTTGTTCAGCGGGGCCATCGAAGGGGTGGGCCCGCGCTACTGCCCCTCCATCGAGGACAAGGTGGTGCGCTTCGCCGAACGCGACGGCCACCAGATCTTCGTGGAACCGGAAGGACTGGACACCCACGAGGTGTATCCCAACGGGATCTCCACGAGTCTACCCTTCGACGTGCAGTATGCTCTGGTACGCTCCATACCGGGATTCGAGCGTGCCCACATCACCCGTCCAGGCTATGCCATCGAGTACGACTACTTCGACCCCCGGGACCTGCGACCCACCTTGGAGACACGTCCGCTGCGGGGTCTCCTCTTCGCCGGCCAGATCAACGGCACCACGGGCTATGAGGAGGCAGCCGCCCAAGGGCTGCTGGCCGGCGTCAACGCCGCGGCCCTGGCCCTGGATCTCGAGCCCTGGGTCCCGGCACGCGCCGAGTGTTACATCGGTGTGCTCATCGACGATCTGGTCACACGGGGCACGGACGAGCCCTACCGCATGTTCACCAGCCGCGCCGAGCACCGGCTCCAGCTGCGGGAGGACAATGCCGATCTACGGCTGGCACCCCTGGCCCGCCGGCTGGGACTGCTGGACGATGCGCGCTGGAGACGATTCGAACGGTTTCGCGAAGCGATCGAACAGGAAACCGCCCGACTGCGGGCGCTGCGAGTGGATCCGCGGCGGGTGCTCCCCGATGCCGCGGAGGGTGCGGAACCGGTCTGCGCCTACGATCTGCTGCGCCGTCCCGGGGTCGGCTATGCGGAGCTGGTACGGGCTGGAGTCGGGGATGCGCAGACCGCGCCGCGGGTGGCCGAGCAGCTGGAGATCGCGGCCCGCTATGCGGGTTACATCGAGCGCCAGCAGGCGGAGATCCGCAGATTGGCGGGCTATGAAGAGATCCCGATCCCCGAGGATTTCGACTATGCCCAGGTTTCGGGCCTGTCCAACGAGGTGCGGGAAAAGCTCCAAGCGATCCGTCCGGTGAGCGTGGGTCAGGCCAGACGGATCCCGGGCGTGACGCCTGCGGCGGTGACCCTGCTCGCGATTCATCTGCGCCGGCGCCAGGCGGGCTCGGCACGTCCAGACGTGGCGTGATGTCCCAGGAGGCGGTGGAGGCCGCAGGTCTCGAAGCACGCATCGAGCAGGGGCTGGAGGCGCTGGGGCTGACCCGTTCCGCCGAGCAGGTGGCGTGCCTGGCCGCTTATCTGGAACTGCTGGTGCGATGGAATCGCGTCTATAATCTCACTGCCGTCCGGGACCCGGAGCAGATGGTGACGATTCACCTGCTCGACAGCCTCTCGGCCCAGCCCTATCTGCACGGCAAGCGTGTGGCCGACGTGGGCAGTGGGGCTGGGTTGCCGGGTATTCCGCTCGCCGTGATGGATCCTCGGCGAAGGTTCCACCTGGTGGAGCCCAGCGCCAAGAAGTCCCGGTTCCTCGAACAGGTGCGCATCGCGCTGGATCTGGGCAACGTGGCCGTCCATGCGGTCCGCGCCGAGGCGCTGGAGACGGGGCCCGGCTACGACACCGTGATCTCACGTGCCCTCGGTCCGCTCGGGCGCGTCTGGCGGCAAGCCGCCCATCTCCTGGCGCCGGGCGGCCGAATGATATTCATGAAAGGGCGGTCCCCGCAGGTGGAGCTGCAGCAGTTGCCCATACAGCCGGAGGCGGTGCGGATACAGCGCGTCCGCGTGCCCGGACTGGACGCAGAGCGCCACATCGTTACCATCGACATGCAATGACCGTCATCTACGCCATCGCCAACCAGAAGGGCGGGGTGGGCAAGACCACCACCAGCGTCAACCTGGCCGCCTCCCTGGCGGCCACCCGCAAGCGCGTCCTGGTCATCGACATGGATCCCCAGGGCAACGCCACCATGGGCAGCGGCGTCAACAAGCATGCGGTGGAATACACTACGGCCGACGTGCTGCTGGATCGCGCCCCGGTCCGGGACGTGATGGTGGAGGCACCCAACGGGGGCTATCGGGTCCTGCCGGGCAACAACGCACTCACCGTGGCCGAAGTGGAGCTGGTGACCGAGATCGCCCGCGAGTTTCGCCTCCGTCAGGCGCTGGAACCGGTGCAAGCGGACTTCGACTTCATCATCATCGACTGTCCGCCCTCGCTCAACACCCTCACCGTCAACGCCTTGGTGGCTGCCCACGGCGTGATCATTCCCATGCAGTGCGAGTACTACGCGCTGGAGGGGCTCTCGGCCCTGGTCAAGACGATCCAACGGATCCGCCAGACGGCCAACCCGCGTCTGCGCGTCTCGGGGTTGCTGCGCACCATGTACGATCCCCGCAACAATCTGTCCCACGACGTCTCCGAGCAGCTCACCAGGCACTTCGGCGAACAGGTGTTCCGCACCATCATTCCGCGCAACGTGACTCTGGCCGAGGCACCGAGCCACGGCAAGCCGGTGCTCCAGTACGACAAGTCCTGCCGCGGGGCGGCCGCCTATCTGGCCCTGGCCGGTGAGCTGCTGCGCCGCAACGCGGCCTCCGGAAGCAATCGGCAGCCGGCTCCGTAGGTGCCGCTGAGGGAGCGCATCGATGTCCAAGAAACGAAAGGGATTGGGAAGCCTCGGTGTGGACGTCCTCTTGAGCGCGGTGTCCAAGCCCGCCGAGGAGGGGCAGCCCATGGCCCCGGACCCGGGGTTGCGGCACGTCCCAGTGGACAAGATCCGGCGTGGGCGCTATCAGCCACGGCGGCAGATCCACCCGGAGGCGCTGGAGGAACTGGCCGCCTCCATCCGCGTCCAGGGGGTCGTGCAGCCGGTGGTACTGCGGCCCCTCGGCGATGGCTACGAGCTGGTGGCAGGTGAGCGCCGCTGGCGGGCGGCGCAGCTGGCGGGGCTCGGTGAGATCCCCGCCCTGGTGCGTGAGCTGCCCGATCAGGCCGTGGCGGCCATCAGTCTGATCGAGAACATCCAGCGTGAGGACCTCAGCCCGTTGGAGGAGGCAGCCGCCTTGCGCCGGCTGATCGACGACTTCGGCCTCACCCACCAGGCAG
>JALVEU010000017.1 GCA_027030565.1 Gammaproteobacteria bacterium
CTGCCCCATGTGCATGAAGAACGTGGCGGCCATCCCCAAGGACGCGCTGCTGGAGGGCGTGCGCGTCGCGGGGCCCAAGGTCACCTTCCCCGCCCTGTTCGCGGAGGGTACGCGCACGCTGAGTTATTGAGGCCGTTGCAAGCGGCGGTCATCCTGCCGCCGGCAGCCCGTTCAGCCCACGTACACCGTCTTGATGTTCACGAACTCGCGGATGCCGGGCAGTCCCAGCTCGCGGCCGTAGCCGCTCTCCTTGATGCCCCCGAAGGGTAGCCGGGGGTCGGAGCGCACGTAGGCGTTGACGAAGCAGGAGCCGGCCTGGAGCTGGTCGCGGGCGATGCGCCGGCCGCGCTCGACGTCGCGGGTGAAGACCGCCGCACCCAGACCGAAACGCGAGTCGTTGGCGATGCGGATGGCGTCGGCCTCGTCGCGCGCGGCGATCACCGAGGCCACGGGACCGAACAGCTCCTCCTCGTAGGCGGGCATGCCCGGGGCGACATCGGTGAGCACGGTGGGCGGATAGAAGGCCCCGGGCCCTTCCGGGATCTCGCCGCCGAGCAGAATGCGCGCACCCCGGGCGACACTGTCCAGGACCTGCCGGTGTAAGCTGTCGCGCAGGTCGTGGCGGGCCTGGGGACCGACCTCGGTGAACGGGTCCATCGGGTCGCCCATGCGCTTGGCGCGCATGGCGGCGACCAGCCCCTGCTCGAATGCCTCGCGCACGGCCTCCACCACCACGAAGCGCTTGGCGGCGATGCAGGTCTGACCGGAGTTGATGAGCCGCGCCGTGGCGCAGGTGCTGACGGCGGCCTCCAGGTCGGCGTCCTCGAGGATCAGGTACGGATCGCTGCCGCCCAGCTCGAGCACGGTCTTCTTGATCGCGGCGCCCGCCGCGGCGGCCACGGCGCGACCCGCCTCCACGCTCCCCGTGAGCGTGACCGCCGCGATCCGCGGGTCCCCGATCAGGGGTTCCACGCGCGCGCCGGGCAGGCGCACCACCCGCATCAGGTCCGCCGGGAAGCCCGCATCGCGCAGCAGGGCCTCGATGGCCAGCGCACAACCGGTGACGTTGGAGGCGTGCTTGAGTATTGCCCCGTTGCCCGCCATGAGGTTGGGGGCGGCGAAACGGAACACCTGCCAGAAGGGGAAGTTCCAGGGCATGATGGCCAGCACCACGCCGAGCGGCTGGTAGGTGACGAAGCTCTCCCAGGCGTCGGTCTGGACCGGCTCGTCGGCAAGCATCTCGGCCGCGTGGGCGGCGTAGTGTTCGCACCCCCAGGCGCATTTCTCGATCTCCCCTCGGCCCTGCTCGATGGGCTTGCCCATCTCCCGGGCCATGAGGCCGGCATACTCGTCGCGGCGCTCCAGCATGAGGCGCGCCGCCTCGCGCATGCAGCCGGCACGCGCCTCGAACGAGCGTGCGGCCCACTCACGCTGGGCCGCAACCACCGCATCGAGGATGGCGTCGATCTCCTCTGGGGTGTGCTCCTCGTAACGGGCGATGCGTTCGCCGGTGGCAGGATTGATGGATTGAAGCGACATGAAGACGACTCCTGGCTGTCTGAAACGCGTATGGCCCAAGGAAAGACGACCTGTCAGGCATACAATGCATGCTCGCGCGTCGGGTCGAAGCGCACCTCGGGCCACCGTTCCATGGCCAGCTGCAGGTTCACACGGCTCGGGGCGATGTAGACCAGGTCGCCCGCATGGTCCAGGGCCAGGTGGGCCTGGGCCTTGTCCCTGAACTGCTGGAAACGTTTCTCGTCCTCGCAGCTCACCCAGCGGGCCGTAGCCACGTTCACCGGCTCGAACCGGCAATCCACGTTGTATTCGTCGCGCAGGCGCTGGGCGACCACGTCGAACTGGAGCACGCCCACCGCGCCCAGGATCAAGTCGTTGTTCGTCAACGGGCGGAAGAGCTGGGTGGCCCCCTCCTCGCAGAGCTGCTGCAGGCCTTTTTGCAGTTGCTTGAGCTTCAGGGGGTCCTTGAGCCGCGCACGGCGGAAGAGTTCGGGGGCGAAGTTGGGGATCCCCTTGAAGGCCAGGGCCTCGCCCTCGGTGAAGGTGTCGCCGATGCGGATGGTCCCATGGTTGTGGACGCCGATGATGTCGCCCGGGAAGGCCGCCTCCACGTGGGCCCGGTCGGCGGCCATGAAGGTGAGCGCATCGGCGATCTTGACATCCCGGCCCAGGCGCACGTGGCGCAGCTTCATGCCCTTCCTGAACGTGCCGGAGCAGATGCGCACGAAGGCGATACGATCGCGATGCTGCGGGTCCATGTTCGCCTGGATCTTGAAGACGAAGCCGGTGAACTTGGGCTCCTGCGGATGCACCTCCCGGGTGCTTGCCTGGCGCGGGCGGGGGCCCGGGGCGTGCTCCACGAAGGCGTCCAAGAGCTGGCGTACACCGAAGTTGTGGATGGCCGAGCCGAAGAAGACGGGCGTGAGCTCGCCCCGCAGGTAGGCCTCCACGTCGAATGCGTGGCTCGCCCCCTGCACCAGCTCCACGGTCTCGCGCAGCGCGTCGGCCTCCCCGTCCAGGCGCGCGTCCAGTGCGGGGTCGTCCAGCCCCTCGATCACCTCGCCGTCCTGCACCCGGTCGCCGTGGCCCGGTTCGAACAGGTACACCCGATCCTCCAGCAGATGATAGACCCCGCGGAATCGACGCCCCATACCGATGGGCCAGGTGACCGGCGCGCAGCGGATGTTCAGCACCGACTCGATCTCGTCGAGCAGGTCCAAGGGGTCGCGCCCCTCGCGGTCGAGCTTGTTGATGAAGCTCATGATCGGGGTGTCGCGCAGCCGGCAGACCTCCATGAGCTTGATGGTGCGCTCCTCCACGCCCTTGGCCGCATCGATCACCATGAGCGCCGAGTCCACGGCGGTGAGCGTGCGATAGGTGTCCTCGGAGAAGTCCTCGTGGCCCGGTGTGTCCAGCAGGTTCACGATGCGCCCGCGGTAGGGATACTGCATCACGGAGCTGGTGACCGAGATGCCGCGCTCCTGCTCCAGCTTCATCCAGTCGGAAGTGGCATGGCGCGCGGCCTTGCGACCCTTGACCGTGCCGGCGAGCTGGATCGCGCCCCCGAACAGCAGGAGCTTCTCGGTGAGCGTGGTCTTGCCCGCGTCCGGGTGCGAGATGATGGCAAAGGTACGCCGGCGCGCGGCTTCCTGCGCGTGGGAGTCGGGCATGAGGAAATCAGGATGTTACTGAAAAACTGGATATTCTAGCCCGCATCGCATGCCGACGGAAACGGCCCTCGAACGAGCCGGCAGGGCATGATCTCCGATCCAGGTCGGCGGGTGCCCCTGCCCCGAAACGCCGTGAATGCTTCCCTGTAGGCTCGGATGGCGGAAGGCCGGCGCCTCATCGATCGGTACGGGGGGCATCGGATCCGACCCGCCGGCGGGTGGCCAGCTCGTAGATGCGCAGCACGTCCTCCTCGGAGACGTCCACGAAGGTGTCGAGCTGGCTGAGCGCATAGACGAAGTCCTCATGGCGGATGGGGGCGTAGCCCGCCTCCGTAGGCACGGTCGCGGAGACCCTGGTGAGGGCAGCCGGATAGCGCCGCCACTGGAAGAATGCATTGAATCCCACCGCCACCGCGAAGATGGTCGCCACGTTGAGCAACACCGGTGCCAGCATGTAACCCCAGCCCAAGGCGTGCAACTTGGCCGAGCCGATCACGGCCGCCAGGGCCGTGGCGCCGCCCGGCGGGTGGATGCAGCGGGCGAAATACATGAAACCGATGGCGATGCCCACCGCCGCTGCGGCCGCCACCTCGAAGTCGGGGATCCAGTTCCAGCACGCCACCCCCACCACGGCCGAAATCAGATGCCCACCCACCAGATTCCAGGGTTGCGAGAAGGGTACGTGGGGCGCCGCGAACAAGAGCACCGCGCTCGCCCCCAGCGACGGGATGATGAGCACCGCATCGGCGGGATCCAGCAGCCACCGGCTGGTCAGGAAGATCGCATAGATGCCCAGGAAACCGCCGAGGGTGGAGATGAACTTCTCGCGCCAGCTCGTGGGCTGGCGGTGAAATCCGACCCAATCCAGAAAGTCGTTCCATGTCATGCCGTTCCCCCTCGGGTCGCCCGCCCCTCAGAGTGCCTTGGCGAACAGGACTGCATCCTCGCGCCCGCCTGCAGCCGGGTAGTAGTCGCGGCGCCGGCCCGTCTCGCAGAAGCCCTCGGACTCGTAGAGGCGGATCGCCGCCTCGTTGGAGACCCGCACCTCCAGAAAGGCGGTATCCGCACCCCGCCGACGCGCGACCCCCAGCAGGTGGCGCAGCATACGCCGACCAATCCCTCGGCGCTGCCAGTCCGGATCTACACAGAGGTTGAGGATGTGACACTCGCCCGCCACCTCCATCATGACCCCGTGAGCCACGATCTCGCCTTCTTGCAGGTAGACCCAGCAGGAATAGCCCGACTGGAGGCAGTCACGAAAGATCTGCTCGGACCACGAATACTCGTAGGCCCGCGTCTCGATCTCCATGACCCGGGGCAAGTCTTCGGCCAACATGGGACGCAGCCCCTGGGTGCAGTGACGCAGCACCGCGACCAAGGCTCAGCCCCCCTCGGCCACCACCTGCCGAGCCAGGCGCAGATCCTCCCAGGCGCGGCGCTTCTGCAGCGGGCTGCGTAGCAGATAGGCCGGGTGATAGGTGACCACCACCGGAATCTCTCGGGGCCCATAGCGGTAGACCCGGCCCCGCATGCGGCCGATGGGCGTGTCGGTCTGCAGTAGGTTCTGTGCGGCGATGCGCCCCACTGCGATCAGGATCCGGGGCTGCACCAGCTCGATCTGACGTTCCAGATAGGGGCGGCAGGCCTGGGCCTCCTCGGGGCGCGGATCGCGGTTGTTGGGCGGTCGGCATTTGAGGATGTTGGCGATGTAGACCTGCTCGCGCGCGAAGCCCAGCGCACGGATCATGCTCGTGAGGAGCTGGCCGGCGCGCCCCACGAAGGGCTCGCCCTGGCGGTCCTCGTCTGCGCCCGGGGCCTCGCCCACGAACATCCAGTCTGCATCGGGATTCCCGACGCCGAAGACGGTCTGGGTGCAACCGGCGCGCAGCGCGCAGGCGTGGCAGTCGTGGACACGCTGGCGCAGGGCGTCCCAGTCGAGGGTGGCGATCGCGGCCGGGGCGGAACCCCCTCCCCTGGCCCCTCCCCCTGAGAGGGAGGGGGATGTGGGTGGCGAGGCATCTGCCTGGGCGCTCGCCGCGGCGAGCCCCTCCCCCCGAGGAGGGGTTGGGGAGGGAGGCGGCGGCCCATGGGATCCGGCCTGCCCGGATGCCGCCTGCGCCCCTCCGTCGAGCCCCTCTCCCTCAGGGAGAGGGGTTGGGGTGAGGGTGCGGCGCACGTAGAGCTCCACACCCAAGGCCCGAAGATAGGCCACGTGGCGCGGGTCGGCCATGGGCTCAGAGGTGCTCCATCTGCGGATGGGCCCGATAGATGGGACTCACCAACCGGTTGAGGGCGTTGAGATAGGCCTTGGCCGAGGCGATGACGATGTCCGTATCGGCCCCCTGCCCGTTGACGATGCGCCCGCCCCTCTCCAGACGCACGGTCACTTCGCCCTGTGCGTCGGTGCCGCTGGTGATGGCGTTGACCGAGTAGAGCTTGAGCGTGGTGCCGCTGTCGGCGAGGGTCTCGATGGCCTTGAAGGTGGCGTCCACGGGCCCGCTGCCGTCGGCCTCC
>JALVEU010000018.1 GCA_027030565.1 Gammaproteobacteria bacterium
CCAAGAGAAACTCTCCGCCCAGGAGGGGGTGGAGTCGGTGGACGTGGACGTCTCCTGGAAGATCGAGCCGCATTCGGTCCAGAAGAGCCTCAAGCCGCTGGAGAACATCAAGAACGTCATCGCCGTAGCCTCGGGCAAGGGGGGTGTGGGCAAGTCCACCACGGCGGTGAATCTGGCCCTGGCCCTCTCGGCCGAAGGTGCCGTGGTGGGCATCCTGGATGCCGACATCTACGGTCCCAGCCAGCCGCGCATGCTCGGGGTGACCGGCCAGCCCACCTCGCCTGACGGTCGCAGCCTCAATCCCATGGAGGCCTGGGGGCTGCAGGCGATGTCCATCGGTTTCCTCATTGACGAGGAGACACCCATGATCTGGCGCGGTCCCATGGTCACCCAAGCGCTGGAACAGCTCCTCAACGATACCAACTGGCGCAACCTGGACTACTTGGTGGTGGATCTGCCCCCGGGCACCGGCGATGTGCAGCTCACGCTGGCCCAGAAGATCCCCGTCAGCGGCGCGGTCATCGTCACCACCCCGCAGGACATCGCCCTGATCGATGCCCGCAAGGGCCTGAAGATGTTCGAGAAGGTGGAGGTGCCGGTGTTGGGCATCGTGGAGAACATGAGCCTCCACATCTGCTCCAAGTGCGGCCACGAGGAACCCATCTTCGGCGAGGGCGGCGCCGACAGGCTGGCCGAGGAGTCCGGGGTGGAGGTGCTGGGCAAGCTTCCCCTGGATCGGCGCATCCGCGAGGAGGCCGACTCCGGCAAGCCCACCGTGGTGGCCGAGCCCGACAGCCGCATCGCCGAGATCTACCGGGAGATCGCGCGCAAGACCGCCGGCAAGCTGGCCGGGCGCACCAAGGACCTGAGTGCCAAGTTCCCCAAGATCGTGATCCAGGCCGACTGAACGCCGCCTTGCGCGCCTGGTGAGCCGAGGACACAATGGGCGGCCGGCGGGGGCAACCCGTCGGCCGCCGTTCGTTGCAGGAGCACACCCAGCACCCATGCCCGTCAAATCGGACCGCTGGATTCGGCGCATGGCCGAAGAACATGGCATGATCGAGCCGTTCGAGTCCGGTCAGATCCGCTATACCGGCAACGGGGATCGCATCGTCTCCTACGGGACCTCGAGCTACGGCTACGACGTGCGCTGCGCCGACGAATTCAAGGTCTTCACCAACATCAACTCGGCCATCGTCGACCCCAAGGCCTTCGATGAGGACAGCTTCGTCGACGTCAAGTCCGACGTGTGCATCATCCCGCCCAATTCCTTTGCCTTGGCGCGCACGGTGGAGTACTTCCGCATTCCGCGCAACGTGCTGACCATCTGCCTCGGCAAGAGCACCTATGCACGCTGCGGCATCATCGTCAACGTCACCCCCCTGGAGCCCGAGTGGGAGGGCCATGTGACCCTGGAGTTTTCCAACACCACGCCGCTGCCGGCCAAGATCTACGCCAACGAAGGGGTGGCCCAGGTGATCTTCCTGGAATCCGACGAGACCTGTGCGGTCTCCTATCGTGACCGCGGCGGCAAGTACCAAGGGCAGCGGGGCGTCACCCTGCCGAAGACCTGAACGGCCCGGAATCCCGGTACGGCGCAGCCAAGGGCGCGCCGGATTCCAGGCTGCGCTCGCGGAAATCCAGAATGAAGGCGCTCACCGCCCCGGGTGCGTTGAGGTCCAGCACCGGGAGGGTGCAGGTCACCGGTAGGGGGGCGTCGGTGGCCACGGCGATCACGCAGGGATCCTTCGGGAAGAGGAGGGGCTTGCCCAGTGCGGGCCGGTGGAGCTCGATCTTGGGAAAGCGCTCGTGCTTGAAGCCCTCGACCAGGATCAGATCGAGGTCGTCTTGGGGCAGTCCCGCGAGCAGATCGTCCAGGCGCGGGTCTCCCGCCAGGTCGGTCTCCTCGACCAGGGCACGCAGTTTCGCCGAGGCCACCAGGACACGGTTGGCTCCCGCCTTGCGCAGCCGGTAGCTGTCCTTGCCCGGGTGGTCGATCTCGAACTTGTGATGGGCGTGCTTGACCAGGCCCACGCGCAGGCCCCGTGCCCGGAGTTCCGGGAGCACGCTGCGCAGCAGGGTGGTCTTCCCCGTCCCGCTGTAGGCCGCGATCCCCAGAACCGGAACCTTGGCATTGCGCAGCATCTCAGCCCGTCCTTCGCTCGGTGTCCCTGTGTAGCCGTCCCGGAACGGAGACGTGCAACCTCCCCTGGCGCAGTATCCAGTGTTTGCTGGGTGTGGGCAACGGCCCGACCGGGTCGTGGGTGGCGACCACCAGGGTTGTCCCGGCCTCGCTCAGCCGCTGGAGCAGGGCCTCGGTTCCCGCGCGGTGCTCGGTGTCCAGGTTGGCCGTGGGCTCGTCGAGGAGCAGCAGCTCCGGGTCGACGACCCGGGCACGCGCCAGGGCCAGGCGCTGGGCCTCGCCGCCCGACAGACTCCGCGCCTCACGCCGGCGCATGGAGAGCAGGCCGGCCCAGGCCAGCGCCTCTTCCACCCTGCGGCGGCGTTCGGCCCGGCGCACGCGCCAGCGCAGCCCGTAGGAGACGTTGTCCTCCACTGTGCCCCTGAACAGATACGGGCGCTGATGGACGTATACGGTTCGGGCGCGCAGCCGGCCACGCATGCGGCGCCAGCTCCCCGTGTGCTCGTCCAGGCTCACCGTGGCCCCGTCGGGCTCCAGCAGCCCAGCCAGGATGCGTAGCAGAGTGCTCTTGCCCGCCCCGTTGGGGCCGCGCAGCGCCACGCGGTCTCCGGGGTCGAGCGTCAGCAAGGGGATGTCGATGATCCGCCGGCCGGTGCGCGTGAGGCGCAGGCCCTCCACCTGCAGCAGGCTCATGGGTGCGCCGCTCCCCGGGCTTGGAACCAGCCCAGGGCCACGTTGAGTCCCAGGGCCAGCGTCAGCAGGACCAGACCCAGGGCGATGCCCTGTGCGAAGCTGCCCTTGCTGGTCTCCAGGGCGATGGCAGTGGGAATGTTGCGGGTGTGGTGCAGGATGTTGCCCCCCACCATCATGGAGCTCCCCACCTCGGCGATGATCCGGCCGAAGGCGGCGATCACTGCGGCCCCAAGGCCGAACTGGGCCTCCCGGGCCAAGGTGGTGAAGCCGCGGACGGAGCCCGCACCCAGGGTGCGTACCGTCTCCAGCGCATGGGGATCCACGGCCCGGAAGGCGGCGCGAGACATGGCGACCAGAATGGGAAAGGCGAGCACGATCTGCCCCACGATCATGGCCGGCTGGGTGAACAACCAGCCGAGGTCTCCCAGGGGCCCCCGGCGACTGAGGAGCAGGTAGACGGTCAGTCCGACCACCACGGCCGGCAGGGCGAGCAACGTCTCGAACAGGGAGACGAGCAGCCGCCGCCCCGGGAAGGCATGCCAGGCCAGCACGTAGCCCACCACCAGGGCCGGTGGCGTGGCGACGAGGATCGCACGCAGGGAGACACTGAACGAGACACCCACGATCTCCCACAGCGCCGGGTCCCCCGAGATCAGGAGCCCGAGGGCCTCGGTGAAGGCTGACCCCACCCCGTTCACGGGACGGTCTCGTCCCGCCGCGGCCCGATGGCCGTGGGCACGAAGGCCTGACGCCCGTGCAGACGATACGCAGCGATGGCCCGCTGGCCCTCCGGTGAACGCAACCATTCCACCAGGGCCATGGCCGCGCGGTGGTTCACGTGGGGATGGCGTCGGGGATCGACCGGGATCACTGCGTAGGGATTGTCCAGCCGCGGATCGCCGCCCACCAGGGGTTCCAGGGCCACGCGGTCGCGGTAGGCGAGCCAGGTACCCTGGTCGGTCAGGGTATAGGCGCCCAACTCGCCGGCCATCTGTAGCACCTTGCCCATACCCTGTCCGGCCTCGACGTACCAGTCGCCTTGGGGGTGCAGGCCGGCCGCCTGCCACAGTGCGCGTTCCTTCTTGTGGGTGCCGGAGTCGTCGCCCCGGGAGACGAAGCGTGCCCCGGAACGCGCGATGCGGACCAGGGCCTGGACCACGTCGGTCTCACCGCGCAGGTGCGCAGGGTCGTCCGGCGGGCCCACCAGCAGGAAGGCGTTCTTCATGAAGGGGAAACGCTGCGTGCCGGCGCCCGACGCGACGAATCGCCGTTCGGCCTGTGGTGCATGCACCATGACCACGTCCACGTCGCCGGCCTCGCCCAGGCGGAGCGCCCGGCCGGTTCCCACGGCGATCACCTGGACCTCGATCCCGGTGCGGGCCTGGAAGGCCGGCAGCAGGTGGTCGAGCAGCCCCGAGTTCTGGGTGCTCGTGGTGGTCGCCAGGCGCAGGGGGGCGGCCGTGGCGGACAGGACACCAAAGCAGAGCGCGAGGACCGGCAGGAGCCACGATCTGGGGAAAAGGCGTCTGCGCATGGCGGGCCTCCCAAACCTCCGGTGGTGTGGATGCCGAAAGTGGGCTGCAATTCCAGTGCCAATTCGTCCCGCTCCGCCTCCGGCGCCAGCGACGGCATGAAAACGCCGTAGTCAGGGACTATAGTCACTTTCTCAGGAGCAGCCACGCGGCCGAGCGGTACAAACTGTCCCGGTCGCGCGTGCCCTGCGGGACAAAACGACAAGCGCCGTGCGCGCCCGAGCCGACCATTGGAGGAGAAGGATCCCCATGCCAAACAAGCCGCAGATCAAGCCGGCGGTTCTGATCGTCGATGCAGCCGAGCCCTTCGCGACCGAACTGTGCCGATCCCTGGGCCCCCTGTGTGGGCTGGTGGAGCGGGCCGATACCCCGCCTCTGGCGCGGGCCCTGCTGGAGCGCTATCACTTCGACTTTCTGGTCGCGGACGTGGGCGCCGAGGCCCTGGAGACCCAGGAAGCGTTGGATGCATTGGTCGCAGCAGGCGGTTCCGCCCAGCTCGTGGCGCTGTGTTCGCGGCCCAGTAAGGAGCGGGCTGTCGCCGCCTTGCGCGCCGGGGCAGTGGAGTTCATAGAGAAGCCCTGCTCGCCGGATGCCGTGCGCGACGTGGTGGCCGACTGGGTGCAGGGGCGGGTGCGACAGCGCTGCCGCTTCACGGCGCCACCGGTGGCCGATTGGCCGCCTGAGGTCCAGGGCATCGTGGCGCGCAGTCCCGCCATGCGCGAGGTGCTGGAGATGGCGGTGCGTGTGGCCCAGTCCTCGGCCACCGTGCTCATCGAGGGCGAGACCGGGGTCGGCAAGGAGATCGTGGCCCAGGCCATCCATGCCATGAGCCGGCGTAAGGGCGAGTTCGTGCCCGTGAACTGTGGGGCCATCGCCCCCGACTTGCTGGAGAGCGAGTTCTTCGGTCACGTGCGGGGGGCCTACACCGGTGCCCACGAGTCCCGCCGCGGACTGTTCCTGCACGCCGACCGCGGCACCGTGTTCCTGGACGAGATCACCGAGATGCCCTTGGAGCTGCAGGCCAAGCTGCTGCGCACGCTGGAGGATCGCAGCGTTCGCCCGGTGGGTGCGGACCGTGAGCACCGTGTGGACGTCCGGGTCATCGCCGCGACCAACCGTTCGGTGGCCGAGGCAGTGGAGCAGGGCCGCTTCCGTGGGGACCTCTATTACCGGCTCAACGTGCTGACTTTCCGTATTCCACCGCTCAGAGAGCGTCCCGAGGACATCGTCGAGCTGGCCCAGCACTTCTCCGAGGCGCTGGCGGCCGTGCACGGGGTGACCCCC
>JALVEU010000019.1 GCA_027030565.1 Gammaproteobacteria bacterium
TGAGCTGCAGCCGCGGGAGGATCTAGCCATGATCGCCGTCCAGGGGCCCGCCGCGCGTGCTCGGGTGCTCGATCTTTTAGAGGCGGAGGGACGCCAACGGGCCGGGGCGCTGGCACCCTTCCATGCCGTCGAGCTGGGGCGCGACTGGATCGTGGCGCGCACCGGCTATACCGGCGAGGATGGATTCGAACTGATGCTCCCGAACACCGAGGCGGCGGGGCTGTGGGAACGGCTCCGCAAGGCCGGTGTGCGTCCGGCGGGCCTGGGGGCGCGCGACACCCTGCGCCTGGAGGCGGGCATGCTGCTCTACGGCCAGGACATGGACGAATCCGTCACCCCCCTGGAGAGCGCCCTGGGCTGGACGGTGGCCTGGGAGCCTGCCCAGCGGGCCTTCATCGGACGCGAAGCCTTGGAGGCGCAGCGCAAGGCCGGTCCGGCGCGCAAGCTGGTGGGCTTGGCCATGGAGGGGCGGGGTGTGCCGCGTACTGGACATCCGGTGCATACTGCGTCCGGCGCCGGTGGCGTCGTGACCTCGGGGACGGTATCGCCCACGCTGAAGCGGGGCATCGCCCTGGCGCGCGTGCCGGCGGATACGGCCGGGCGTGTGGCGGTGGAGATCCGGGGCCGGCATGTGCCGGCCACTGTGGTGCGGCCACGCTTCGTGCGCCAGGGCAGGGCATTGATTTCCGGAACGACGGGAGAGGGCTCATGAGCGAGATTCCGCCAGATCTGAAGTATGCGAGCACCCACGAATGGGTGCGTATGGAGGCCGACGGGACAGCCACCGTGGGGATCACCGACCACGCCCAGGAACAGCTGGGCGATCTCGTGTTCGTCGAACTGCCCGAGGTGGGTGCCCGCTATGCGGCCGGAGACGCCTGTGCGGTGGTGGAGTCGGTCAAGGCGGCTTCGGACATCTACGCGCCGATCAGCGGCACGGTGGTGGAGGTCAACGAGGCGCTGGAGGAATCGCCCCAGCTGGTCAACGAGGACCCGTACGGCGACGGCTGGCTGTTCCGGCTGGAGCCCAGCGATCCGTCCGAGCTGGACAGTCTGTTGGACGCCGCCGCGTATCTGGAGCAGATTCGAGAAAGCGAATAGCTGCCCCGAGGCGCGGCTTGCAACGAGGGCCACCATGCCGTTCATCCCGCATACGCCGGAAGACGTTCGCCAGATGCTGGCCACCCTCGGGGTCGAGCGGATCGCCGATCTGTTCGACGAGATCCCGGCTGGGCTCCTGCGCGAGGGTGTGGAGGGGGTGCCCGCAGGCCTGCCCGAAGCCCGTGTGATGGACGAGGCACGGTTGCGCGCTGAACGTGATCGGGTGGGCCTGAGCTTTCTGGGTGCCGGGGCTTATGAGCACCACATCCCCGCTGCGGTCTGGCAGCTGGCCACCCGGGGCGAGTTCTATACCGCTTACACCCCATACCAGCCCGAGGCCTCTCAGGGTACGCTCCAGGTGATCTACGAGTTCCAATCCATGATCACGGCCCTGACCGCGATGGAGGTGGCAAACGCATCGCTGTACGACGGGGCCTCGGCGCTCGGCGAGGCGGTGCTCATGGCGGTGCGGGCGCACCGGCGTAGCAAGTCGCGCACAGTGCTGGTGCCGCAGAGCCTCCATCCCCATTGGCGTGCGGTGCTCCAGGCGCTGACCGCGCCCCAGGGCATCGTGGTCGAGGCACTCGCCTACGATACCGTGCAGGGGTGCACCGATCCTCGGGCCCTGGCCGCTTGGGAGGGACGCGACGTGACTGCGGTGGTGATCCCCCAGCCCAACTTCTTCGGGGTGCTGGAGGAGGTCGATGCCCTCACCGACTGGGCGCACGAGCTCGGGGCCCTGGTGGTGGCTGCCGTGAATCCGGTGTCGCTGGCCCTGCTGCGCCCTCCGGGTGAATGGGGGCAGCACGGTGCAGACATCGTAGTGGGGGAGGGACAGCCGCTGGGGGTGCCTCTGTCCTCCGGCGGCCCCTATTTCGGTTTTCTGTGCACCCGCAAGTCCCTGGTCCGACAGATGCCGGGGCGCCTGGTGGGGCGGACGGTGGATGCCGACGGCCGCCCGGGCTTCGTGCTCACGCTGCAGGCCCGGGAGCAGCACATCCGCCGCTCCAAGGCCACCTCCAACATCTGTACCAACCAGGGCCTCATGGTGACGGCGGCCACCATCCACATGGCCCTGCTCGGCCCCGAGGGGCTGGAGCGGGTGGCGGTGGCGAGCCACAACAATACGCAGGCACTGGCCGAGCGTCTGTGTGCCATCACCGGCGTGGAGCGCCGTTTCCGGGGCCCCGGATTCCACGAAGTGGCCCTACGCCTGCCGCGGCCGCCGGCCGTGGTGCTGCAACGCCTGCTGGAGGCCGGCATCCTGGGCGGTCTGGATCTGGGCAGCTACTACCCGGAGCTGGCGGATACGGTGCTGGTCTGCGCCACCGAGACCAAGACCGAGGCGGATCTCCACCGCTACGCCGAGGTCCTGGATCGGGTGCTCGCCCAGTGACCGGTGAGCGGCGTTCGTTCGCCGGGCCCAATGAACGTGAAACCGAGAGGAGGACGAAGACCATGGCGACCATCACCCTGGAGGGCAATCCCATCCACACCAACGGGGACCTGCCAGCCGTGGGCACCCAGGCCCCGGACTTCCGCCTCGTGACCAAAGACCTCAAGGACGTTTCCCTGGCCGATTTTGCAGGCAAGAAGAAGCTGCTCAACATCGTGCCGAGCCTGGATACCCCGGTGTGCGCCATCTCCACGAAGAAGTTCAGCGAGATGGCTGCGGGACGCGACGATGTGGCGGTGCTGATCATTTCCGCCGATCTGCCTTTCGCCCAGGACCGCTTCTGCACCGCGGAAGGCATCGACAACGTGGTCACCCTGTCGATGATGCGTGACAAGGATTTCGCCCGCGACTACGGTGTGCTCATCGTAGATGGCCCGCTGGCCGGCATCACCGCCAGGGCCGTGGTGGTGCTGGACGAGAACGATCGCGTGGTCTACACGGAGCTGGTCCCGGAGATCGCCCAAGAGCCCGACTACGAGCAGGCGATCGCGGCCCTCGGCTAGGCCCCCGGGAGGGGAAAGGACCCCGGTTGGGGTTTCCTGCCGACCGGTCCATTTTTGCGGATGGCGGGCATGGAGCCCGCCGGGGGTTGTGATAGAGTTTTTGCCGAAAGATCGGCGCGGAGCGTTCTTGGACGGCGGGATCCCGGGGTGTCCGGGTCCAGGCGCGGGGCGTGGCAGCGTAACCGGCCGAGGGGGGCGGTGAAGGCGCGCCTGCGGTCCAGGTGCGTGGGCCGGCACACGTCCGAGTTGAGACCGATTCCGCAACGCCTTCTTCTCCAACCGTCAGGGGAATCACAACCATGATCGAACCCGGTCGCAAGGCCCTCGTCGCGCTGGCGCTTCTCGCCTTCACATGGATGCTGGCTGGATGCCTTCCGGACAAGAAGGACCCCAATGCGCCGGCGTTCCAGGTGTTCCTCGGCATGGTCGATGCCACCGGCAAGCCCTCCACCGTGGTTCGTGCCGGTGCGCCCCTCACTGCGACGGCCACCGTGTTCGATCAGGACGGCAATCCCGTCAAGGGTGTGGTGGTCTCGTTCACCGCCACCGTGGCCCGCGTGGAGCCCCCCACGGCACTCACGGATTCCAACGGCAAGGCCCGTGTGCAGCTCCTCTACCAGGAAGAGGGCGGTGGTGGCGGTGGCGAACAGCCGCCGGCCCAGCCCCAGGCGCTGCTGTCCGGGGCTGGCCTGCTTGGCGGTGACAAGCTCGTGGCCTCTGTGACCGACCCGGCAGGTAACACCATCCAGGCGGAGAAGGGCTACGAGGTCCGGCCGCCGGACTTCGCCATGGGTTCTCCCGGACCCAACGGTTTCCAGGAAGGCGTGCTGGAGGTCTCCTCCGACACGGTCTCGGCCGGTGAATCCATTACGGTCACCGCTTACCTGGTCCACGCAGGGGACAAGACCCCGGTCAACGCGCCCCTGTTCGTGAACTTCTCCAGCGCCTGCGCCGACATCGGCCAGGCCCAGATCGACCCGAGCGTACAGCTCGACGGCGCCGGCCGGGCCATCGCCAAGTACACGGCGGGCTGCACGGGTACGGACACCATCCTGGCGACACTGAACTTCGGGGGCGGCACCTTCACCGCTACGGCCAACGTGGCCGTGCAGTCCTCCAGTGTGGAGCGCATCGAGTTCCTGGGCATCGACGACGGGGACGGCAACGGCTTCGAGCTGGCCCCGGGCTTCATGGCCATCCGCGGGCTGGGCCACCGGGCCAACGCGCCGGAGTTCGTCAAGGTCAAGTTCCGCGTCACGGACGCCTTCGGCAACCCTGCACCCAACCGGCGGGTCGAGTTCGATTTGACCACGGCTGTCGGAGGCATCCAGGTCAATCCCGCGCAGGACTTCACCAACGCCAGCGGCGAAGTGGAGGTCATGGTGCAGACCGGTTCGGTCTCTGCCGAGACGCGGGTGGTGGCCAGCACGATCAACTCTCAGGGCCAGAGCCGGTCTGCCCTCTCGGACACCATCTTCGTCTCCCTGTTCGTGGCCGATGCGGACAGCTTTTCGCTCTCGCAGGACGGCTTCAACGTGGAGGCGGGGAGTTTCGACGGCACCGAAGTCGAGTTCACGGTCCGGGCCGCCGACATGAACAATCATGCCGTGCGGCCGGGAACGGTGATCGCTTTCCGGGCCAGCCACGGCCGCATCGAGCCCTCCTGCACCACCACCGACGACACCGGCACCTGTACGGTCACCTGGACGTCCCAGGACCCGCGGCCGGAGAGTGGACTGGTGGCCATCCTCGCCTACGTGGAGGGCGTGGAGAGCTTCAGCGACGAGAACGGCAACGGGGTGTTCGATGCCGGGGAGCCTTATTGGAACCTGCCTGAGGCCTGGGTGGACACCAACTTCAACGGCACCCGCGACGTGGGCGAACCCTACGTGGACTTCAACGTGGACGGGCGCTGGAACGACGGCGTTGGAGACGGGGGCACCGAGACCGAGTACGCCAAATACAACGGCCTGCTGGTCTCCGACAAGGCATTCGGTCTGCTGGGCGTGCCGGGTGACATTCCACTGGCCTCCTCACAGCTGCGCACCATCAATCTGCTGGAGCAGAGTATGGTCATCGCCTCGAGCTCCACGGCGGAGATCACCGCCAGCCCCGCCAGTCCCAACGTGAGCACCCCGTTGGCCACGGATGATCCCAATCAGGCCACTGGCTCCAACGCCTCCTGTGGCTCCGACGACATCGTGGGGCCGGCCAATCCGGGCGACCCGGCCCCGGTGGTGCCGACACCCCTGGACTGCGCGATCACCATGACGGTGACGGCCACCGACATCAACGGCCTGCCCCTGCCCCAGGGGACCACCATCACGGCCACGGGCACCGGTGGATTCACCCTGCAGGGCACGACGTCGGTCACGGTACCGGAGATCCGGAATCCGGCCGCCGGTGCGGTCACCATGAGTTTCAAGATCGTGGACTCGCAGCCCGGTCAGGACGATCCCGGCACCGTGGAGGTCAAGGCGGTCACGCCCTTGGGTGTGGAGACCACGGCGAGTTTCGACGTGGACGCCTGAGCCCGCCCGTCCACACGGCTGCCGGCACGCT